>JAQSDP010000344.1 GCA_029945985.1 bacterium
ATCATGCTGGTATCGGTCACTGAACGCACGCGTGAGATCGGCATTCGCAAGGCGATCGGAGCAAAACAGAGCGACATCCTTGTTCAGTTTCTTATTGAAGCCGGGACACTGACCGGTTTCGGTGGGCTCGTCGGGCTAGCGGTAGGTTGGGGCCTGACGCTGTTGGTAAGCCTCGTCTTTCCCTCGTACGTCCCATGGTGGGCTCCACCGCTTGGCTTCTTTGCCAGTGTAGGCATCGGTTTGGTATTTGGTCTGTGGCCGGCGTGGAAGGCTGCGCGGCTCGACCCGATCGAAGCGCTGCGATACGAGTAGGCTCCCGACTCATATGAAGAAAAGCCGCCTCGGACGGGATCCGAAGCGGCTTTCTAGCTTGTTGACCATTAACCTTGGAAAAAGGCTCCCATAACCTTCATCAACACCCCGATGAGGGCAAATATGATCACGATCGCCCAAGCCGATCCAGATGACAATTTGTTCGTTATTCGCAGTCCGATCGCCGCGAGGATCCATCCCCAGATCTGAAAGACATCGACCGAACTCAGGATCGCCGTAAGTACCGGCTGAGCCTTCGCGTCAAGAAACATCGATGGATTTGCCTGAACCAAGCCGCCCCTCTGGGCGCTCGTGAGGTCGATCTCGTCGGCAGATTTGACCGCGAGAACGATGAGCGATGCGATGGTCATAAAGACCGCCGGCGGGATAGAGGAATAGACCACCACGGAAACCGCGTGCATGAAACCGCCGTTTCCGCCGAATGCTTTCGCTCCCAGGAAATAGAAAAGGCCGATCACGAAAATAAAGATCGGTACTATGACCAGTACAACCACCGGCATGTACTTCTGGAGGGCCAGGTTGAAGGTCATGACACCCTGCCGCTGTTCCGCCGGCATTGACGCGGTCTGTGGGCTTCGGTCGAGGGTTTCATTGACGGAGCGTCTGATTCCCTCTTCTCCAACCTTTTGGTAGAGAGCGAAGGCGGATATGGATGCAAGAAGACTGATCAGCATCAGGCCAATGATGAACCTCGGTTTCTTCCGGAGATCCTCAAACGTACGGCCGGGCTCCATGAATATGTTCAGGACCGTCCCGACCTCGGACATCTCTGGCGGTTCGACTGGGGCGATCTTCTCGGGCGGCGGTGGCGGTTCCCAGGCGGGAGCTTCATTATTTTCCATAAACGATTTCTCCTGTTTCTAGGCCGCTCTGTACTGCCGGCGGCGGATTTAAGTTGTGAAAATCGTAGAACTGCAAACACGTACGGCACCCGAGAGCTAATTGTTGCAGTTATTGCATCGAGCTGAGTTCGTCGACGCGGATACAAGCCGCGAAATGGCCATCAACGTAGTCCTCGAGTTTAGGAACTACAGCCGCGCACTCATCGATGGCGAACGGACATCGCGTTCGGAATCGGCACCCTGATGGTGGATTGATCGGCGTGGGTACGTCGCCTTTAAGTACAATCCGGTCACGCTTTTTCGTTGGGTCGGGAACCGGAATGGCGGACAGCAAAGCCTTCGTGTAGGGGTGGAGCGGATTCTCGTATAACTCAACAGAATCAGCGATCTCGACGATCTTGCCGAGGTACATGACGGCTACGCGATTCGAGATGTGTTCGACGACGGCAAGGCCGTGTGAGATGAAAAGATAGGTAAGTCCGAACTCTTGCTGAAGATCCTGGAGAAGGTTCACGACCTGCGCCTGTACCGACACGTCGAGTGCGGAAACGGGTTCGTCGCAGATGATGAGTTTGGGATTGAGAGCAAGCGCCCTTGCAATGCCAATACGCTGCCGCTGGCCGCCCGAAAACTCGTGCGGGTAGCGGTGCATATACTTGGGATCAAGCCCGACCTTCGACAGTAGATCGGCAACACGATCCTGACGTTCCTGCTTACTGGAAACACCGTGGATCTTAAGCGGCTCGGAGACGATCGAAAGGATGCTCAGCCGGGGATTCAGACTCGCGTACGGGTCCTGAAAGATGATCTGCATCTCGCGACGCAGCGCCCGCATTTCACTATTAGGCAGGTCGACAATGTTCCTTCCCTCGAACATGACTTCCCCGCTCGTCGGTTCGTGAAGACGAATGATGCAGCGCCCCACTGTCGACTTACCGCAGCCGGATTCGCCAACGAGCCCAAGCGTTTCGCCCTCGCGGATGTCGAAGGAGATCCCGTCAACCGCCTTCACGACATCGTCGCTATCGTCGATCCGGAAATACTTTACGAGATCGCGGATGGAAACTAATTCCGCTTTTTGTTGGATGGCTGACTGAGAGGACATTGAATCGAAAATATCAGTTTAGGTTGATGCAGCAAAACTAAGCTCCGGGTTGAGACTGTCTCCGCGGTTCTCGTCGTACAGAATGCAGCGGACCTTTACGTCACTATCAAGATCGTAGAGCGGGATCTCACCGAGTTCGCATTCCGGCATTCGATATTTACATCTAGGAGCGAAATGGCAGCCGGGCGGAAGTTCGGTCGGGCTTGGGACAGTTCCTTCGATGGTTTCGAGTCGGGTCGCACGTGCTATATCGGGTGCAGAGAGCTTGGGAACCGAGTTAAATAGGCCACGAGTGTAAGGGTGTTTAGGCTCAGCGAATAGTTCATCGACACCGGACTCTTCAACGATCTTGCCGGTATACATCACGCATACGCGATCGGCTGTTTCTGCGACAACTCCGAGATCGTGTGTAATTAGAAGAACGGCAAGCTTTCGAGTCTTTCGAAGATTGTCGAGCAGTTCGAGTATTTGAGCTTGAATCGTGACGTCGAGAGCGGTCGTGGGCTCGTCGGCGATGAGAAGTTCCGGATCGCAGGCGAGTGCCATTGCGATCATCACGCGTTGCCGCATCCCACCGGAGAGCTGGTGCGGATAGTCGGAGGCCCGACGTTCGGGAGATGGGATCGACACTTCGCGCATGGCGTCGATCGCGGCTGCCCATGCAGCCTTCTTGTCGAGCTTTCGATGCAGCCGAAGTGCTTCCGCGATCTGCTCGCCTACGGTATAGACCGGGTTCAGCGAGGTCATCGGCTCCTGGAAGATCATCGCAATGTCGTTGCCGCGGATCTGACGCATGCGGTCGTCGCTCGCTGTCGTTAATTCTTCACCTTTGAACTTTATCGATCCGGCCGCGATACGGCCCGGCGGATAGATCAGCCTCCTTATCGACAATGCCGTGATCGATTTTC
>JAQSDP010000345.1 GCA_029945985.1 bacterium
GGCGGCCTGGTTCGCTTGGACGGTATATCAGAAAACCCTCGCCAAGCTGAGAAGCGAACCCATCGAGGACTTCCGAATTGACTTCGAAGACGGGTACGGTTTTCGTTCTGAAGATGAAGAAGACGGTCACGCTGTTGCTGCTGCAACGGAACTCGCAAATGCGTTCAAGAAGCGCCGATCTACAGTGTTTACCGGCTTTAGAATCAAGTCGCTCGCTCGAGAAACGTACGGCCGCGCGATCCGGACACTAGAGCTGTTTCTATCAACCCTATACGATCAAACGGATGGAAAACTGCCGGAGAATTTCGTCGTCACTCTGCCCAAGGTTACTGACGCGAAGCAGGTAAAGGACCTTGCCCGTCACCTGTCGAAAATCGAGAAGGACCGGAAGATAAAAAAAGGTTCGATCGGGATCGAGCTGATGATCGAAACGCCGCAGGCGATCTTCGACAAGCGCGGACGGGTCGCAGTTCCCGGCCTCATCAAGGCGACTCGCGGACGATGCAGATCTGTTCACTTCGGCGCATACGACTACACAGCCGCACTCGGAATTTCGGCATCTTTTCAAGACATTCAACATTCTGCCTGCGGTTTTGCGAGGTCGGTCATCCAGGCCGCGTGTGCCGGATCGGGCGTGCGCACTGTCGATTCAGTCACCACTCAGCTGCCGGTTCCGGTTCATCGCGACGAGACTCTAACGGAAACTCAACGCACTGAAAATCGGCGGTCGGTGCACGCGGGGTGGCTCAAGCATTTCCAGAACGTGTCGGAGTCGATGGCAGACGGATTCTACCAGAGCTGGGACTTGCACCCGAACCAGCTCGTGGCGAGATATGCGGCGGTTTATGCGTTTTTCCTCGCGGAAATGGACCCGCAAGCAGTCCGATTGAAGACATTCATCGGTAAGGCTACTCAGGCAAGCCTGACCTGGAGCACGTTTGACGATGCGGCCTCGGTTCGGGGGATCTTGAATTTTTTCCGTCGCAGTGTGGACTGCGGAGCGATCTCCGTCGGAGACGCTGAGAAGGTCATCGGTTCGAGTTTGGAGAAGTTGGAGCGCATGTTCCCCGATCAATAGATATTGCGGAATGAAGTTACATAGTACGGAAGGTGGGCGTGTTACATCTGGCGACTACTTTGACAGCGATTCGGTCGCGTGGCTACGATGAATCAGGCGTTCGTCGGCAAAGTTTCTTATGTATCGTTTCATCCTGAAGGTTTACTATGTTCTCACAGTACCCATCAGCATCTTCTTTATCCTGAATTCTAGATCTATCCATCCTGCCTACAAGCTCACATTCTTTAAGAAGTACAGTCTGGGATTTAAGATGTTCCTCAATAAGTTCCGACTACCCAGCGGTACATCCTACAAATCTCATCTCGCAATGGGATTGAAGATCCTCGAAACGCCGCCTGAGATCGAGGGCGATATCGTTGAGTGCGGCGCCTGGAAAGGTGGAAGCGCCGTCAATCTTTCGCTCATCTGTAAACTAACCGACCGAAAGTTGAAGATCTACGACTCGTTCGAAGGCCTGCCGGAAAGCCGCGAGATCGATCGCCAGGGCTTTTACGCTACCGGGGATTACTGTGGCACGCTAGAAGAAGTTAAAGACAATATAAGAAGATATGGAGCGATCGAATGTTGTGAATTCGTGAAGGGGTGGTTCGATGAGACTCTTCCCCAGCTCGACAGTCCCGTTCTGCTGGCCTTTGTCGACGTAGATCTCGAACTCAGCCTGGAAACCTGCGTGCGACATATTTGGCCGAACCTTGTCGAGAAAGGCTACTTTTTCATCGACGAATATGTTGGCCTCGATTACTGCTCGATCTTCTGGTCGGAAAAGTACTGGCAGAGATATTTCGATCGAACGCCCCCGGGATTGATGGGTTCGGGGGTTGGCCTTCCACTCGGCGAATACTACATCGGACCTTGGTACGACAACGAAGACCGTCCGCTTCACCACCCCAACGCAGGGGCCTACACGAGGAAGGATTTCTCCGGCTACTGGATCCACTTTCCCGAAAATTGAAAAGCCGCCCGTTTTCGATAGGGCGGCCATGCGGAGCAACTCCGAAAGTGAGTGCTGCGGCTAGTTGTTCGCCGCGTCCGTTTTGGAGCAGTGTGCCTGAAACGCGCCTAGCAGCGCCTCGGCGATCATCTGCGGCGGCCGGCCTTCAAGGTCACGCCGTTCGAACATTTGGACGAGCTGGCCGTTCTTGATGAAGCCGATCGACGGTGACGAAGGCTGATACCCCGTAAAATAGTCGCGGGCAACGTCGGTGGCGTCGATATCGGCTCCGGCGAAGACGGTGATCGCCTTGTCCGGTTTCGCCTCTGCATGTTCTAGGGCCATCGCGATTCCCGGACGAACTCCGCCCGCCGCGCACCCGCATACCGAATTGACGATAACCATCAGCGTTCCGTCGGTGTTTTCGACGGCTTCCTTTACCGACTCAGGCGTTTTTGCTTCTTCGATTCCGAGATTCGCGAGCTCGGCACGCATCCCGTGGATCATGATTTCCGGATATGGCATATATAGTATTCCTCTGAATTCTCTTTTATTCTTTGGCCCGGTTTAATCCTGACCTTTTTTTCAAGTATCCGTTAATCCGCAAACTTCGTCAAGACCTTGCAGTTGCGAAGTCGTGGGCAAAGACGCTCCGATGCGCCAGATAGAAGAAATTCAGCCGAAGGCGCAGACGGAATGCGCCGTTTGCGGGCGCTCCGTTATTTACTTACACTCACCTATTGACCGCTCAAATGAACATCGAAACGGAGAAAAAATACCGTCTCAGCCCGAAACGGCTTGACGAGATCACGAACCGGCTGCACGAGCTCGGTGCCCAGTTTCGCAATGAGGTCTTTGAGGTCAACTATCAGCACCGCGGCGGCGATATGGATGAGCGTGGAGCGACGCTTCGGCTGCGCAAGATCGGCGATTTCACGGTTCTTACCTATAAAGAAAAGATAAAGACCGCGGACGGAACGAAGCAGCGGGTCGAGTATGAGACATCGGTTGCAGATGTGGACGCGATGGAGAATATCATCGAGCGACTCGGGTACAAGCTCACTGCGGTTTATGAGAAGCGACGTAAATATTGGCACCTCGGCAATGTCGAGGTCGTGCTTGACGAACTTCCGTTTGGCCACTATATGGAGATAGAAGGACCGCTCG
>JAQSDP010000346.1 GCA_029945985.1 bacterium
AGCATTCGGGTTGGTTCCCACGTGATCGTAATGGGCGCCGATCGCGACCATCTCGTTCTTGAGAATCGGATCGCTTCCTTCCCACAAAGCCACCACGTTTTGGGTGCTGACCATCTCCGGCTTCAGCGAGATGCTGACGCTGAAACTCTTGTTCACGTCAAATGAGTTGGTAGAACCGGACGAGGGGTTTCCAGTTTCACCGGAAAAGATGGCATTGGTAAGTTTTCGCGATGCGAAGAAAACCGTCGGCTGCGCCGGCGCGGCCGCACCGGTTGACGTAGCCGGGGACAACTTATCAACCACCGTTCGCGAGCGTCCGAAGTTCGCGGTGACTGCACTCCAATTATCATTTAGAAAGTTAGAAGCGAGCACCATTACGCCAACGGCGCCGTTCGCCCGGGCATAGGTTACAACGTCAGCCCAATCAGTCCCCCGCGTAGCATTCGGAAGGTCTGCTTGAGTTATTCCTGCCGGAAGCGGTACGAGGTTGCGCCCGCCGATCTGCCCCTCACCGTAAACGGCAATGATCTTGTCTTTGACGTCGATTCCCGCATACGGATTTAGATTCTTCGACTTGACCATCCATCCGTTCCCGGCGTAAACGATCTTCGGCGAAACTGTTCCTGTCGTTGTGCCCGAGACACGGACTAGGTCTTCGCCGTACTCGAACTTCTGTCCATTAACCGTAACGAAGGTCTCGGTGGCGTTCACACCCTCGCGGCGAAGTGCGATCTTCTGAAAGAAGCCGCCATTGTCGCCCGCTCCCTTAAACCCCCATCTCTGCAGGTTCATCTTGATGAACTCTGCGGTGATATCGAGACCTTGAGACGGCGTATCACGCCCGCCCATGGCGTCGGAAGCTACAAAATGTAAATAGCTGCTAATTTGAGCAGCCGTGATCTCTTCAGCGATCTTTTTCTCGGCAGGAGTGATCTTTACTGCCTGAGCGAACGAAGCCGAAGGAGCAAGCAGGCTGATAGCTAAAAGGAATGCGAAAAAGGTTTTTTTCATCTTTTCTCCGAAAGGGTGTTGAAATTATTCGATTACTCGAATTTTACGCGATCGGAGGGGTTTAGGTTTCAACTGCCGACTATGGTGATCTTGTGTTTATCGGCAAGTTTCACAGTATGTTCGCGGTCGAAGATAAGGGTTTTGCCTGCAGTTATTGAGATACATGTAGCTCCCGCGGATGCCATTGTTTCTATCGTCGGGACGCCGATCACTGGCACGTCGAACCGCATATCCTGATCTGGTTTCGCGACCTTAACAACTGTCAACTTCCCATTCGCGAGTTCGCCGGCCCGTTTGATCGTCGCGTCCGTGCCTTCCATTGCTTCGATAGCTACGCATGCCTTGGCACGGACGACAATCGTCTGGCCCAAGTCGAGGCGAGCTATTTCCGATGCGACGTCCCGGCCGTATTCGATGTTCTCGCGTTCGATTTCGGTTGGCGGTCGTTTGGTGATCGATCCGTTCGGAGCGAGGTGGTCTTCGATGAAGAATGTCGAATCTATTAACTCGATCCCCTCCGATGCCATCTCGGATGCCACGCCGCCGATCAGCGAATCGGTGTTTCTCTTCGGCAGATTCCAAAGCATCTTCAGCATCCGCATGTCGGGGACTGCTCCCGAAAAGATCTGCACGTGCTTCACCTGTCCTGCCATGATCGCTTTCTCGACGCCCTGCTTTTTGAAGAAGTCGATCATTTTCCCAAGCTGGCCGATGTTTACCCACTGAACCGTTTCGGCGACTTCGTCAATCCGCTTGTCAGTCTCTTCTTTGATCGCCACGACAGCGAGGCTCGCTCCGGATTTGCGAGCTCCTTCGACGACGAGAAAAGGGAACTGGCCATTACCAGCAATCAGGCCGTATTTCATAAAAAAGAATGCAGAACGTACGTCCTGCATTTTAAGGGATTTCACCGATTGTTCTAAATTGACTATTCGCTAAACGGCTCGATCTCGCCAGGTTTTCGCAGCATCTTGTTGACTTCGTCAAGGTGAGTTTCTTCCATCAGGATCATCTCGCGGGCATACTCTTCGAGCGTTACGCTGTTTCCTTCTACGAGATTGAGAAGATCGTAATACGCGGCGAGTGTTGTCGATTCCTGATCGAGACTTTCGCGAAGAATGTCGCCGATATCGTGCTTATGAGTCTCTAGCAGCGTCCCGATCTTCAAACTCGGATGCCCACCAAGCATCGTAACGAACTCGCCGGCGCGTTTCGCATGAGCCAGGCTCTCGCCGGCATTATCATCGAGCCACGACACAATGGGAATCCGGTTGTACCCGAAAACCATCAACGCATAGTGCGTATACCGCACCACGCCCGCTAGCTCCAATTCCATGATCCGGTTCAGGATCTCAATAGCCGATGTTTTTTGAGTGTTGTCCATAATGAAAGGGGAGTACAGTCCGCTCAGGCCCCTACCGCTTCGCCGCTTTCGGTCTGCTGTCTCGCGTGATATGAGCTGCGCGTTAGCGGTGAAGATTCGACGTGTTTGAAGCCCATATCCAGGCCGATGCGTTTCCATTCGGCGAACTCTTCGGGCGTTACGTAGCGTTCCACCGGCAGGCGTTTTTCGTAGGGCTGCAGATATTGGCCGATGGTCATGATGTCGCACGAGACGGAGCGGAGATCGCGCATCAGATCGACGACTTCTTCAAACTCTTCACCGAGTCCGGCCATGATGCCGCTCTTGGTCTTCATCGACTGAAACTGTGTGTCGCGAAACTTTGCCGATCGGTCGAGCAGCTCAAGTGTCTGCCCGTATTTCGCGTCGGGGCGAACGCGCCGATAGAGGCGTGCGATGGTTTCGGTGTTGTGGTTGAGCACGTCGGGGCGTGCATCGAGAACGTTGTTGAGGGCGATCTCGTCGCCGTTGAAATCGGGGATGAGCACCTCCACCTTGCACTCAGGATTCACCTCGCGAACCCGCGTGATCGTCTCTGCCCAGTGCAGCGAACCGCCGTCCGGCAGGTCGTCGCGGTTTACAGAAGTAATGACCGCGTGCTTGAGATCGAGATGGAGGACGGCTTCAGCGACGTGGGTCGGCTCCAACGGATCGAGGTCCATCGGCCTGCCCTTGTTGACCGCGCAGAATCCGCAGTGACGTGTACACGTGTCGCCCCCGAGCATGAAAGTCGCGGTTTT
>JAQSDP010000347.1 GCA_029945985.1 bacterium
CAGAAAGACCCCCACGGTAGCGATGAGATCCCTATTTCGATATCTGCTTCTCGTCATTCTCGCCTCCATATCGGCGACCGTCAGCGCTCAGGAGCCCTGCCCGACGATAATCGTTTCCGGCCCGGCGGGCATTCCCGATGAAGGTGCATTGATTCACTTCCACGTCCAATTAGAGGGAAAAACTCCATCAGGGCTGAGGTTTCGATGGAGCGTCTCGACGGGAAAGATCGTCGAAGGGCAAGGAACCGATAAGGCGAAGTTCGATGTCAATTGGCCGACAGGTGCGAACGTAACTGCCACTGTCGAGGTACTCGGCCTTCCCAACGGATGTCCAACTACAGCTTCCGAATCGATGGGTGTAGCCATTGATCCGGGACCGATTTACGTTGGCAGCAGCGGCGAGCCACGGGCGTATACAGGGCTCGTCAACGAACTCATCGAGGAACTAGAAAAGTATCCGAATAGCCAAGGCTACATCTTTATCGGCACCGCAAGTTCACATCGTTACAAACAGATCGAACAACTCATTCGAGCCAAAGCATCACAAACCGGCTTCGACCAGAGCCGCCTCACGATCAATCGCGAAACAACATCAAAAGAACTCATCGAACTATGGGTCATTCGGCCCGGCGTGGCTAATCCGCTGTGTAGGGCGTGCGAAGACGCAGCCTGTCCGACGATCTCGGTCACCGGCCCGGCGGGTAGGATTTCCAATGGAATGGCGATCTTTTCGGTTAACGCGGATCTGCCGAATCTGGAGAATCTAAGCTTCGATTGGAGTGTCACTACCGGAAAGATAGATTAAGGACAAGGTAAACCACACATCTACGTGATCACCGGCGCGGCAGACGCAGAAAAAAGGCTAACGGCGACGGTTCGTGTACTCGGGCTTCCGAAAGGCTGTCCGGACACCGCCTCATTCGAGGCTGGCGAGGTTCACCCGACAGGTGATCTCGTAATGTTCGACGAGTATGACGCGTCGCTTACAGCAAAAGGTGAACTTGAAAGGTTAGATCTAGTAGCGGCCGAATGGAAAAATGATCCGACCCACTACTTCTACTTCATCCTTTATCGCGGCCCTAAAGAAACCCATGCCTCTGAGCGGAGTCGCGCAAAACGCATCAAAGATCATTTGACGATCAAACGCAGAATGCCCTCGGATAAAGTTGTGATTGTAAATGCTGGCGTCGGACCAAGGCGCTCCACGCATGTATACCGTGTTCCTCCTGATGCTCGCAGAGACTTTCCATCGAACTAGTTGACTTGACCTTAATGAAAATTAGAACTATTCTAATATCAATCCAGTGAGAAGCTGGTGAGAGTAATGAATACGACTAGCATTAAAGAGTTAGGACTGACGAAGCAGCGTGAGGTTGTGCTGCGGGTCATCCGCGATGCACACGAGCATTTGACGGCGAACGAGGTTTTTACGGCGTCTAAAAACCTGCTGCCTACTATCAGTTTCGCGACGGTTTACAACAGCCTTCGGTATCTCAAGGATTCCGGCCATATTGCCGAGATCGGTTTCGGCAACGGTGCGAGCCGTTACGACCGGACGACGCATCGCCATGACCATGCGATCTGCACCGATTGCGGAAAGCTGGTCGACATCGAGATGGAAGTACCGGCCGACATATTAAAAGCGGCCGCCCGTCAATCGAAATTCAAACCCGAAACATTAGAATTCACGCTCCGGGGCAAGTGCCCGGACTGCGCGAAATAAATTAAACGCAGAGGTCGCAAAGCACGCAGAGCGAACTAAGCTCAGTATAGATATCTCAGCGTCCTCGGCGATCTCCGCGTTAAAAATCATCAGGAGAAATAAATACATAATGTCAGCAACAGCAACAGCACTAGCAAACGAAAAGACGGCGGCGATCGCAAAGGTCGGTCAGCCGGCACCGGATTTCAACCTTCCGTCGACCAAGAACATCGACACGCTCGCCGAGAACGTAAAGCTTTCGGATTACAAGGGCAAATGGTTGATCTTGCTTTTTTACCCGCTCGATTTCACGTTCGTCTGCCCTACGGAGTTGATCAGCTTTTCGGATCGGCTGGATGAGATCCAGGGCGTCGGCGCCGAGGTTCTCGGCATCTCGACGGACTCGGTCCACTCGCACCGCGCGTGGCTCAAGACCCCGCAGGATAAGAACGGCATCGAAGGCGTCAGCTATCCGCTCGCTTCGGACGTAGGTGGCAAGCTCGCGGCGGCATACAACATCCTCGTCGAAGATGCGAACATCGCCCTGCGTGGCCTGTTCATCATCAACCCTGAGGGCGTTCTGCAGTATTCGGTCGTGCACGATCTGAACATCGGACGCTCGGTCGATGAAACGCTCCGCGTTCTGCAGGGCCTCCAAACCGGCGGCCTCTGCGCAGCCGACTGGACCCCGGGACAGGAGAACTTGAGCGTTTAGTGGTGAATGGTTAACGGTAAGTGGTAAATGGCCCGAGGTCAGACTTACCACTTATCACTTACCGTTCAGCACTATTACGGAGTAATGAAATGCCAATGAGAATAGGAGACCCGATGCCGTCGATGGAAGGTGCAACCACCTGGTTCAACGGTTCATTGGAAGGTCTCGAAGAACAGATCAAAGGGAAGCCGACGCTCGTCCATTTTTGGGCAGTGTCGTGTGGGATATGTAAACAGAAGATGCCGCAGCTTCAGGAGATGTCGGCGAAGTACGCCGGGCGGGGACTGCAGACCGTCGCCGTCCACATGCCGCGATACGAAGCTGACACCGATCTCGACACCGTCAACGAAGCGATGTTCGAGAATCGAATAACGGAGCCTGTTGCCGTCGACAGCCTCCACAAACTGAAGGAAGCTTTCCAGAACGACCAAGGCTGGGTGCCGGTCTATTATCTTTTCGACGCGGAAGGAAAGCTCAAGACCCGCGCCGCCGGCGAATTCGGCGTAAGCGTTCTGCAGACGGCGCTCGATAAGATGTTTCCGGCGGTAGAGGCGGCAGCGGTTTAATTGCAGAAGCCCTCGCTTACGCGAGGGCTTCCGCATTTTAAATATTTCCTGTGAACAGCTCCCAAAGTATCCCGTAGATCACCCACACGCTCACCAATATTGACGCTATCAGCAGGGCCACAAGCAGGCCCATTATCAAGAAGACGAACGCGTAATCCGA
>JAQSDP010000348.1 GCA_029945985.1 bacterium
ATTGGTGCTGTCAACAAAACTTCCATCCGGCGGCTTAGCGACAGCCGCGGGAGGGTTGGTGTTGAGCAGCGGAAGGTCCAATTCAATGTACCTGCCTACAATAAGTTTCTCTAGCATAAAGGTCCTTTAAATACGTGTCTAAAACGGGTGATTATCGGTTAGGGTTCCAACATCCTATTCCCATTAAGATTGATTTGCAATTGATATCCACGGAATCGGTTGCCGCCACTTCTTCGCTCCGAAAGCTTTCTTGTACTATTTGATTTTGTTGAGTTTTCGATTGGGGCCGCATCATGGAAGTTCGTTTTGGAAGGATGATTAGTTCATTTGGGAAGACGTGGAGAATATGACTACTCGACTCGCGGATCGCAAGCTGAAGACCAAGTTTGGAGAGTTTCTGGAAGTACTCTATTCGGATGGCGAGCGCGAGTCGATCGCACTAGTTGTCGGCGACCTCCAAGGGTGTGCTGAAGTGTTGTGCCGGATCCATTCGTCGTGCATTAGCGGACACGTGTTCAACAGCATCGAATGCGAGTGTTCTGAAGAGATGGCGGCGGCTCAAGATGCAATTCAGAAGGCCGGACTGGGTCTGATCATCTTTTTGGATCAGGAAGGCAAGGGAAATGGGCACCTGGCTTTGATGAAGAGTATTCCTTACAAGCTATCGGGTTCGAGCCAAGACGATGCATACGTGAAGGCCGGTTACGCATCGGATGCTCGAACTTACGACGAGGTTCCAGGAATTCTTCAGGGTTTGGGCGTGAAATCGATCACGCTACTGACCGACAACTGGGAAAAGGCAAAAGGCCTGACCGCCCTCGGCGTGACCGTGTCGGGTACTCGAACAATCTCAAAATAAAATGACGGCGGAAGATCCTCGCCACCGCCGTCACCCAAAATATCAATCTCCGACTATGGAGCAAGAAGGTCTGCATCGCTTGCAACGATGCGGTTGTAAACGATCTGTGTGTTACTGAGCGATCCCAACGTTCCGCCCGTGAGATTTGTTGGGTCCGCGCCGGGCAGGTAAGTTCGGCTGCGGGACTGAATCCTCGTCAGTTTGTTCGGATTGTTGACGTTGAAGAGAATTGTTATCCGTTGATGGCGATAAAGCGTAATATCCTGAACCGTGCCGAGGTTCGGGTCTGCGGCCACGGGAAGGTACAGGGTAGCAAGCAGGGTCACCACGAGTTTGCCATCTGCCCGACACTTCCAACTCCCAATCGCCGCCGTTCCCGCACCAGTGTTGATCGCATAATCGAGAAATCCCGTCCAATCCTGCCGAGCACTGCCGTCGGCGTTGAGGGTAAGGGTAAATACGTGCTGATTTACCACGCTCCCATCTCCGAAAACATCGAATGGAGCATCGATGCGGGTGTAAGTTCCCGAAAAGTTATCGTTGTTACAATTGCCGGCAAGGACATTGCCGGCCGCAAAGGCGAGGACAAACGCCAACGTAATCACTGAGGTTTTGAACATGTTTTCTCCTGTACTAGCTTAAGTTGATAGTGAATTAACGTGAGGTCTCAATCGGATAGACGCTGCGCGGCCACGAACGAGATACATCACACGAGGAAAGGTTGGCTCATAGTACAGGGCATCGGCGCATCTGTCTACTCAGCATGTGGAACTGTAGAGTAAAATACTTTTGCGGTTCGACCGTTCCGGACCGGCAAATGCCAAGCTAGATCATGATCTATTGCGACCAAAAACTTTCGAGACAACTTGAAGCCACCGAGGCCCGGGCAAATATTGATTTTGTTGAGACGCGTGCGAGGCTTGATCCGTCCTATGGCGCGGAATGGACAGAGGTTGGTGGGGCTTATGCGATGTTTGACGGCGTTGAATCTCCGTTGACTCAAACGTTTGGGCTGGGAATATTTCAGGACGCGACGGCGGAGCATCTCGAGACGATCGAAAGTTTCTTTAAGGAACGTGGAGCTCCCGTCTTCCATGAGATCAGCCCGATGGCTGATCAATCGATACTCCCACTTCTGGGCGAACGGGGTTATCGGCCCATCGAGCTTACGAGCGTTATGTTTCGAGATATGTCGAGCATTGACGGGAATGTCGATGTCGCCGAGTCTGAGATCAGCACACGTCAGATCGAAGAATCGGAGGCGGACGTTTGGGCGGCGACGTCGGCTCGCGGGTGGGCCACGATACACGAAACCCTTGCCGATTTTATGCTTGCGTTCGGAAAGATCGCCGCGCGAACATCGCATGGGCATCCGTTCATTGCTGAGATCGAGGGTGAAGCCGTCGGTGCCGCCGGGTTTGGGATCTACGATCAAGTTTGCATCCTCGCAGGAGCCGCGACCGTCCCCGAAGCTCGTAATCGCGGTGTCCAAAATGCCCTTCTCAACGCAAGGCTCCAGCTTGCGAAGAAGAGCGGATGCTCCCTCGCGATGATCTGCGCCCTGCCGGGCAGCCAGTCCCAAAAGAATGCCGAGAAGAACGGATTCAAGATCGCCTACACCCGCATCAAGTGGCAGCTTTTTGAATAAGTCACGCTATACTAGCGGCGTTCAGATCTTAGTAGCGTTGCTAGCTCACACATTCATCAAAAGATGTCAGAGGAAAAGAATCCAGACTTCGCGGAATTGAGCGAAGACGTTGCGGAATCTCCCCTATGGAATCAAGATCTTGCGCCCACGACGATCGGGCAGCGGACTTGGTCCACGTGGAACATAGCCGCCCTGTGGATCGGGATGAGCGTAGTGATCACTACTTATACGCTTGCCGGAGGGTTCATCGAGGCGGGGATGATGTGGTGGCAGGCGATGATCACGATCCTGCTTGGCAATTGTATCGTGCTGATCCCGATGGTTTTGAACGCGCACGCGGGAACGAAGTACGGCGTGTCGTTTCCTGTTCTTGCCCGTGCGTCGTTCGGAACAAAGGGTGCGAACATCCCGGCGATCCTGCGTGCGATCGTCGCGTGCGGATGGTTCGGGATACAGACGTGGATCGGTGGTAGGGCGATCGACGCATTGCTCTCGGCACTATGGAGCGGTTGGTCGGGCATTGATGTGATGATCGGCGGCAACCCGCTGCATACATGGATATCGTTCTTCCTCTTCTGGCTTATCCAGGTGCTTATCATTTTGAAAGGGGTCGA
>JAQSDP010000349.1 GCA_029945985.1 bacterium
CCGTTCGACTCAGGAGTAAGAAAGGTCTCGGAGAAATTTGCCTGCGCGTACGGCCCTTGCATGCTCGACTTCGCTAGGCCTTTCATCCATTCATGAGCCATGGCCGCCTCGCCCGCGACGTAGAGCCCGCTGAGTGCCAACGCCGGCCACGAACAATATGCTCCCGTCCATTGATGGTCGGGCCGGACGCTAAACGTCACGTCAAGGTCTTTCGTAGAAAGTGCTCGCATCCAAGTCGGCGTTTGGAGCTCGTTTTTAAAGAACGCAACCATCTCTTTCTTCTGCGTCGCCGGCATCAGATCGCCGATCGTCATCAGCGTCACGCCGAAATCATAACAATGATGAACTTCATTGTACGTACCGTCGGGCAGTTTGCACTTCCAAATACCACGGCCTGGGACGTACAAATCTTGCACGCGTTTGCCAAGTTCGATGGCTTCGTTTCGATAGCCTTCCGCTTTTCTCCGGTCCCCTTTGTACTCGGCTAATTCGGCGGCAAATCGGAGATTGTGAACGTTCGCGGCGTTCAGTCCCGCGACCTCGTGGACGTAACTCGACACTGCTTCAAGGAGATTAGTTACGCCCCCATAATCAGCGAGTCCGTGCTTGTTCGTATCAAGCTTTCGCCAATGTTCCGCGTAGGTGAGGAGCGTTTCGTAAACCGTGTTACCCTCGACTTTCTTATCAAGCCACGCCTTGTCGCCAGTCCAGCGGAGATACTCTTTCGCCATCCGCGACATCGCGTAATCGTTGACGGAATACCACGGCCCGACGCCGGCTCCGGTGAGAAACTCGGTACCGAAATGCTTGTAGACGTCGAGCTTCATCCACGTTTCCATCATCCGCTTGAGGATCTCGGGATCGAGCATCGACAGCAGCATGGCGCTTAGGCTGATGTCCCAAAGGAACGTCGTCGTTTCCCAGTACCGCGGCATCAGCGTGACGTATGTCGTGCCATAAACCGAATGCGGCGTCGTGCGGCGGAAGTAAAGCGCACTCATTACGGCGGAGTGATAAATGCGCTTTACCGCCTCGTCACTGGTAACGAGCGTCGGCACGTGACCAGAGAAAACGTCGTTGCCGGGAGTGAAGGCGGCCTTAAGCTGTCGGTCCCATTCATCGGTCGTGGCTTTCGCGACGGTGTCGAAATTGTTGATGATCGAATCGTACTGACGCTGCACATCGGCCGTCGTTTCGCCGAGCGAATTAACGAACGTGATCGACGCCGACTCGCGCGGAGCCAGGTCGAATTCATAGACGATCCATGAGCGTTCGAGGTGTTTTGGCTTCGGCGAAGCCCCCTGCAGCACGAATGCTTCAGTGTGCTTCGATTTGCACATCACCGCGTCGCGGGCAGTGTCGACAACGCGTTGGTTGTCATATTCGCCAGGTGAATAGGCCGCATTCCACGGCTTGACGCTCTTGGTTGCTCCGCCGTTGATTGCGAATTTGATCTCGGTCTTGCGGCGGGCCTTTGTCATGTTGGTGGCAGTGAACTTCACCGCTACCGACATCGTCTTGAACGGCACGACCATCGTGCTCTTGAGTTCAAGGCCGTTGTAGAGCGAACGCCGCTCAACACGATCGGGCTGCCATACGAACTCGATCGGCGTCTTGGTCGAAGCGAAATATTCACCGTCGACATATAGCACACCAGTCAACAACTCGCCGCCCGATCCGAGCGGTGCGACGTTCATCTCGCCCTGTGCGAACGGGGGAAACGCGATGCTGCGAACGGCGGTGACATCCATCGACGCCTGCGCGCATCCCCATTGATTGGTCAGGCCCGGCCATGCGTAGAGATCGAGGAACTTGTGCGTCATCGTGATCGAACGCATCGAAGCACACGTTGGGATGTCAGGTAGCGGCGAAAGGGGCTCGGCTGCGACCGGTGTAGTCGCTTTGAGAACCGCGGGAACAGCGGCCGCGGCGGTAATCGCTTTTAGGAAATCACGTCGTTTGAAATTATCCATCTTGTTCTTTACTACTCGATCTCGACCTTAATGGTGAGGGTCTGGTATGGCCCGATCGCAACGGTCAGCGGTGCGATTTGCGAGATCTTGCTGATCTCACGGTCTTCAGTCAATGAAACTATCGATGCGGACTTGATCTTCACCGGAAGCGTTAGCTGAACGTTCCCTGAGCGTCCTGCAAATTCCTGTAGGCGAATAGCGAAAGTCTTGTTCGGCTTCGGGTTCAGCGGTGCCGAGCTGACCTCGCCCTTGATGATCGAATCGGCGAGCGGCTTTACGGTGACGATCTGAACATTTGGCTGATCGACCGAGAAGTACGAGACGTTATTCAAGATCGGCTTTACGGTCACATATTGCGCCCGCAACGGAACGTTGAATCCCGACCCAAGCCGCCATGCCGCGACGGGATCGAACGCCGCAGACACGGAGAACGCGTACTCGAAAACAAGATTCCCATTCAATCCCGGTTCAACCGTATCGACGTTAACAATACTCAGATCATGCGTGTCGGCCTGATTGCTGTGGCGGATCGCTCGTGAAAAGAGAGTCGCTTCCGGCAACGGAAACTTGCCCAAATAAAGTGCGGGTAAGAAATCCTTCGGCGCGTCTTTCGCCTTTACCTTCGTCGAAATAAATCCTGAATAGCTCCAATGAAATGCCTGTCGGTGCGCGGCTATGACGGTCTGCTTTCCATCAGTCACGCCGATCGAATGGCGCGTTGTCACCGAGTCTTTCCGGGCGCCGTCCAAATAATCATCCGGCAGCCGATCGAACCACTTCTGCCCGCCGCGAAGCAGCTTCAGGCCGTCGGCGGAGACGTTGAAAGGAAATGAGAAATAGTAAGCGTCATTCCAATTGCCGTTACCGCCCGCGAATGGGAATTTAGATTGGTCGAGTTCGTTGCGAAGCTCTACTTGCTCAAGTCCGTTGAAGAGCGTGATCGTCGATGTCGGGAAAGCGGACTCCCAGCGAGATACCTCGACCACCGACATCTGCACGCCCTTCTTGACCGATACCTTCGCGGTTTGCGGATAAACAATCTTCGAGCCATCCGAACCTTCGACTCGAAGCAGCTCATTGAATGGAAGTTCGCCGCTCGCATTCACAAGCTCGCGGTTCGAGCGAACATCACGAATA
>JAQSDP010000350.1 GCA_029945985.1 bacterium
GTACCGGCACCGAGCATGTACCGAGCATCCAGGACCTCCATCGCGGTCGTCGCCGTTCGATTGCCATCGGGGACGATATTGTCGAGCTCGGATGCCGTTTTGTCTCCGGTTGGCCCGATACCGTCGAATTTGCGGGCATAGCCACCGGGATAGTCATAAAGCTCCCAATCTCCGTTCTCACCGATCTGAAACTTCGTCGCGGAGGTGACAGCCAGCTTTTTGTTGGGCTGTTGAATATGATGGTCGCGAAATGAGACCACTCCGCTCTGAAGCCGGTAGTTCGTTTCCCATGTGTGTATCTGAGTTTCGAATTGGCCGTCCGTGACCTCATGAGAAAACGTCACTTCCGGCTTGCCGGGGCAATCCCGGGTAAACCTGGGCTTATCGGAGATGATCATTTTATGCTTGTCGTCGGTATGCTCGAAGAAGTAATAGATACCCTCTTCTTGCATAAGACGTGAAGCAAAATCGAAATCCGATTCGCGATACTGAACGCAGTAATTTCTTGGTTTGTAGTCGTACTCCAACTCCCAGACCATCATATTCTCGAAGTCGGAAAAGACCTCTTTGAGAATGCTGGGGATGGACTTTTGCTGAAAGATACGACTCTGGGAGTTCTGGGTTAGGATCCAGACCTTCGGAACGATGGTTATCCAATAATGAGAGAAGTCGATGCCCCTTGAACCTTGCGAAAATTCGCTAACGATCCCGTTGAGCATTCGGCCGCGACCGTCTTTCTGATCGATCTGAATGCTGATGGGCTGGCCGAGAATTTTTTTCTGGTCAACGACTTCGGGCACCGCCCAGCCGGCCTTCTCTTCGTGGAGAAGTTCCGCCTCGAATTCAAAGAGTTCGGAGATCGCCTCCGAACCCTTCAGCGTGTTTAGCAGCAGGTAATCGTCATCGAAGGGTGTGGTGATCTTGAGTAACCGGTTTTCTTGAGTATACTGTCCCATCTTTGCTTCTTACCTTGTGGTCATTGATATTCAGCCGATGTTTACGCTACATCGTAGACAAATTTTTCGCCTTCGCCGACGCCAACGTGAACCTTCTTTATTGATTCACCAGCCGCCATTCGCGACAAGACCTCGCCGCTCATATCCGGCAGCATCGTACCCGTCAAAATGTTGTAAACATTGCGGGCCCCGCTGTCCACGTCGGTACAGCGCCTTGCTACCGTATCTATGACGGCATCATCGTAGGAAAATTGCGCACCGTGATTGTCCGCAATGCGATTTTTTATCTTTCCGAGCTGAAGTTTAATGATCAGCCGCATGATCTCGTCAGAGATCGGGTAGAACGGAACAGTGACGAGGCGGCCAAGAAGAGCCGGTTTGAATGCCGCGTTAAGTTCAGGTTTGATCGCTTCCACGATTCCATCCGGTTCCGGCCTGGTCTCAGGATCGGCACAGAGCTTCATTATGGTGTCGGTTCCGATATTGGACGTCAGGATGATCACGCAATTCTTGAAATCGATCTCGCGCCCTTCGCCGTCTTCCAGAACGCCTTTATCGAAGACTTGGAAGAATAGTTCCATCACGTCGGGGTGGGCCTTTTCAACCTCGTCGAGAAGGACGACGGAATACGGCTTCTTCCGAACGGCTTCGGTAAGTACGCCGCCCTCCCCGTAACCGACATATCCCGGAGGCGATCCCTTCAGGCTCGAAACCGTGTGTGCTTCCTGGTACTCCGACATGTTGATCGAGATCAGGTTGCGCTCGCCGCCGTAAAGCGATTCGGCAAGTGCAAGAGCTGTTTCGGTCTTACCGACGCCCGATGTACCGACGAGCATGAACACGCCGATCGGACGTTTCGGATCGGTAAGTCCTGCACGAGAAGTTCGAATGCGCTGGGCGATAGCTTCGAGCGCGTGATCCTGACCGAGTACGCGTTCCTTCAATGTCGTATGCAGATTGAGCACAGCGTTGATCTCGTCCGCAACCATCTTGCCGATCGGGATGCCGGTCCAGCCGGAAATGATCTCGGCGACGGACTGGCCATTGACGACCGGTTGAATCAGCGGATTCTCGCCCTGAAGTGCTTTCAGTTCTTGGGTGAGACGCTTGAGTTCGGCCTTCGATGCTTCGAGATCGACCGGAGCAGTTGCGGTCGCGGCCCCTGTATCGTCACCGACCGGAGACGCCTCGGCTTCGCCCGTTACGGCGGCGGCCATGGCTTCACCATTGCCGTTGCCATTTGACGGTGAAACAGCATCGGCAAGCTTAGCGTCGACCCGCGATAGCTCGAGTTTCGTACGAACATTCCTGATCTGGTCAACCAGGGCCTTTTCCTTCTCAAACTGTTCATTGAACTTAGCGAGCTCGGCTTCGACCTCCGCCTTCTCTTTCTTTATAACCTCAAGGCGTTCGTCGTGTTCGGCTCCCGTGACCTGCTCGCGCTCCAACGAGTTGATCTCTGAGTCGAGATTCTGTATTCGGCGTTTCGCGTCGTCGATTGGCGCCGGGATGGAACCCTGGCCTATCGCCACTTTTGCGCATGCCGTATCGAGAACTGAAACCGACTTGTCGGGCAGTTGACGCCCGGTGATGTAACGGTGCGAGAGTTTCACGCAGTCAACGATGGCCTCGTCGAGGATGCGAACGTTGTGATGACCTTCCATTTTGTCCGCAATGCCGCGCATCATCGCGATCGCCTTCAGCTCATCAGGCTCATCTACTTTGACGACTTGGAAGCGGCGGGCAAGTGCCGCGTCCTTCTCGAAATACTTCTTATACTCAGCCCATGTGGTTGCCGCGATCGTTCTAAGTTCGCCGCGTGCTAACGCGGGTTTGAGCAGATTAGCAGCGTCATTTTGTCCCGCGGCTCCGCCGGCACCGATCATCGTGTGGGCTTCGTCGATGAACATAATGATCGGCTGAGGTGATGACTTGACCTCGTCGATGACGGATTTTAACCGGTTCTCGAATTCGCCCTTCACACCCGCACCCGCTTGGAGCAGCCCCAGATCGAGCGTCCGAACGGCGACATTCTTGAGCGGATCAGGTACGTCCCCTTCCGCGATGCGAAGAGCAAACCCTTCGACGACGGCAGTTTTACCAACACCGGCTTCACCCGTGAGGATAGGATTGTTCTGACGGCGACGAGTAAG
>JAQSDP010000351.1 GCA_029945985.1 bacterium
TATCTCTATCAATTTATTCACCGAGGTACGCTGGCTCGGATGTCCATCGGCTCCAGAGCGATCCGAGAACTAGCCGAAAACGTGCAGGAAGCCGACTGGGATCCCGCCGGAGAAGAGTTGGCCGTGGTCAGATGGAATCCCGAAGGGAACTACCTCGAGTATCCCATTGGAAAGCGTTTGGCAGAGACCCGTGGCTACTTTAGCTTTCCGCGTTTCTCGCCCGGCGGAGACGCGATCGCTTTCTTCGAACATTCCATTCGCTGGGATAACCGTGGACACCTGACGATCGCCGGCACCGACGGCACGAGAATCGTTTCTTCGGAAGAATGGGGCGGCTTGGAAGGACTGGCGTGGAGCGGGGATGAGGTTTGGTTCACTGCGAGCAAGGAAGGCGAGTCTTACTCGCTATTCGCGATGAAGAAAGACGGATCCGTAAGGCCGATCGAAAAAGGCCCGTCGAATTTGATGCTCCATGATATCGCGGACGACGGATCGGTTTTGCTCGGCAGTGCTATACAGCAGACGGACGTATATTTCGATAGCCCGACAGCGAAGGGAACTGAGCTTTCATGGCTGCATCTGATCGGTATCGGAGATCTTTCGGCAGACGGCCGGGCCTTTTTGTTCACCCATTTCGGAGCAGGCAGCGGAAAGAATTACTCGACATACATACGAAAAACCGATGGGTCGCCAGCTGTGCGTCTTGGCGAGGGTAGGGCACTTTCTTTATCTCCCGACGGGCAGTTTGCGATCGTAAAAATGAGTGATCCATTGGGCCTGCGCATCCTTCCGACGGGATCCGGCTCGGCGGCAACTCTTCCCACCGAAGTCCTCGATCGACTTGAAACGGCAAAGTGGTTTCCAAAAAGTAACGCCAAGGTGATCCTGACCGGCAGCGAGGCGAACCGGCCGATGCGGACTTTCAGCCTGGATCTTTCCAGTGGTGGTCCGGTGCCGATCACTCCTGAGGGAATCGTCGGCGTTCTGCTATCACCTGACGAACGGCGGCTGATCGCGATCGACGAAACAGGGCTTCAGGGCGTGTACTCGTTTGATGATCAGGTGTTCAGACCGATCAATGGACTGAACCATGGCGAGCGGATCCTGAGATGGAATCGAGCCGGTAACTCGATCTTCGTTTTCAACCCACTTCAACTGCCGATCCGAATTTACCAACTTCACCCGTTGTCGGGAACGAGGTCTCTTGTTAGTGAAATAGTTCCCCGCAGCACGAGCGGCCTGATGGGGGATGTATATCTTTTTCTGACCCCTGATGGACGATCGGCGATCTACGGGCTTAGGCGATACCTGATAGATCTGTTCGAGGTCGATGGACTTAATAAGCTGCAGAGGAACCCAAATGGGCGAAACTAAAGAGGGAAAAGGCGGCTCATTTCCCCGTCGCAGAGAAAGGGAAAAGTAAGGGTTTTCCCAAGCTAGTTCTGTGCGGTGTCTTTGCGCCCGGGGCGGAATTCTAGTGAGCGCGGAGTCTCTCCAGCCGCTGACGCAGGGCATCTAGATATTGCTGGAGGTGCTGTCGGGAGACCTCGTTGGAGTCGGCGAGGTGACCGAGAAAAGCCTCGGTATTCGCGATGGCTCGCCGAGTTTCCTCGATCACGCGCTCGATCTCGGGGTTCCGCTCCTTGTCTTCTTGATCGGCTGACATTGATAGAAGTCTCTCATCGGTCGATGGTCAACTTATGAGCCTATCAAGGTATTTCATCGGTAGTGTCGTCTGTCTGACATAATTCGAAAAAAGCGCGAAACTTTATGAAATGTCCGACGGGTGGCGGAAATCCTACATTAGAGGCCGTGCTTGGTCAGCAGGTATCGGAACTGGTGGACTTCCATTTTTAGAAATTCGGCGGCACGCGTGCGGTTCCCAGAAGAGCGGCGGAGGGCTTCGGCGACGAGGTCGCGTTCGATGCATTCGATGTGAGCGCGGATATCGAGGCCATCGGGTGGAAGAGACATCGCGGCCGGGCGGCGGCCGTTGGCGTTTTCGGCACAGCGTTCTTCAGTGATCTCGCCCCCATCCGGTGTGAGTGCGACGGCGCGTTCGATGGCGTGTTCGAGTTCGCGGACATTGCCGTGCCAATCACGATTGGAAAGCGACGCAAGTGCGTTTGACGAGATCGCGACCGTTTTGCCGGAGCGCGAGCTGAACTTACGCACGAAGTTTTCGGCGAGCATCGGGATGTCGTCACGGCGTTCGCGAAGCGGTGGGACGTGGATCGGGATGACCGAGAGGCGGTAGAAAAGGTCCTGTCGAAATTCGCCGTCCTCGACCATCGGCATCAGGTCGCGATTTGTGGCCGCTATGACGCGCGAATCGACTGCGAGTTCCTGGGAGGACCCGATTCGTCGGACCTTTCCATCCTGCAAAACCCGCAGCATTTTCACCTGCATCGACTGCGGCATATCGCCGATCTCGTCGAGGAAGATCGTGCCCTTGTCGGCTGATTCGAAGACGCCTGGGCGGTTCTGATCGGCACCCGTGAAGGAGCCTTTCATGAATCCGAAGAGCTCGGATTCGAGCAGCGTTTCCGTAACGGCGCCGCAGTTTACCGGGATGAAGGGCTGCTCGGCTCGCTCAGAAAGGTCGTGGATAGCCCGTGCGACGAGTTCCTTACCGGTGCCGGATTCGCCGGTGACGAGAACGGTCGAGCGCTCACGTGCGACAGTCTCGATCATCGCGAAAAGTTCGAGCATCTTCGGCGATGTGCCGATGATATTTCGGATGCTGCTGCCGGCGCGCTGCGCTTGTTTTAGTGCGCGGTTTTCGTTGACCAGTGCGCGGCGTTCGAGCGAGCGGCGGACGATGAGTTTGAGTTCTTCGTTGTTGAAGGGCTTCTGAATAAAGTCGTCGGCGCCCAGCTTGAACGCTTCGCGGGCCGTGTCGATACTGCCAAATGCCGTCATCAGGATCATACCGATATCGGCGTCGATCGAGCGGACGTTTTTGAGAAGTTCGATGCCGTCCATATCGGGCATTCGCACGTCGGAGATGATCACGTCGACGGAATGCGAGTTGAGATGCTCGACGGCGGCGTTGCCATTCTCGGCGGTGGCGACGGTGTATCCTTCCGCGCCGAACACA
>JAQSDP010000352.1:0-368 GCA_029945985.1 bacterium
GTAGTTGATCTGCCCGAGGTGATAGTTGAGGTGTGTCGCTAGATGTGTGAGGAAATATCCGGTCGTCATAGAGTGGCCGAAAACCTCGAGCGGATAGGGGCTGTCTAGATCTTGTTCTGTTAGTCCCGCTAGTGTTGAGAGGACTGAATGCCGGGCAGCGTCGACCCCGGCGAGCAACTGATCACGAGGAACATCGGTATTGCTGAGTTCAGCGTCGCGCTCGCGTATGTACCCGGATTTGGCGAGGACCGCACCGAAGAAATGTTCAAGATTGCCGCAAATGTGAAGGCAAAGGTTCCCACCCGAATTGGAAATACCTCCTGTCGTCTTCCAAAGATCCTCGCCGTTTGAATAAAACTGGACCTCTT
>JAQSDP010000352.1:378-3092 GCA_029945985.1 bacterium
AGCTTGGCGAGATCACGTTCGAAGAGGTCGGTGAGAATCTTTCGTATCATTGCGACTCCGTTGCGGCTATTTGCCCATCATAAAATCGAGCATCCGGACGATAGTATCTTTCATCTCCCGGCGGTCGACTACCATATCGACCATTCCGTGTTCGAGCAGGAATTCGCTGCGTTGAAATCCTTTTGGAAGTTTTTGGCGAATTGTTTGTTCGATCACGCGGGGGCCGGCGAATCCGATCAGGGCTTTCGGTTCGGCGAGGATGACGTCGCCGAGCATCGCAAAACTCGCAGTGACACCGCCTGTGGTCGGATCAGTTAGGACCGAGATGAACGGCAATCTTGCTTCGTGGAGCATCGAAAGAGCGGCCGAGATCTTACCCATCTGCATCAACGAGAGCGTGCCTTCCTGCATTCGCGCGCCGCCGGATGCCGAGAAAATGACAACTGCAGCTTTATTCTCCAAGGCCCTTTCGATCAGCCGTGTGATCTTTTCGCCGACCGCGGATCCCATCGATCCGCCGATGAACGACATGTCCATCGCACCGGCGTACACCGGATGCCCGCCGACCTTGCCGACGCCGGAAACGATCGCCTCGGGCAATCCTGACGATATCTTTGCCTGTTCTATCCGGTCCTTGTAGGGTTTGGTATCGACAAACTCCAGTGGGTCTGCCGACATCACTTCCTCGTCCAGCTTTTCGTAATTTCCTTCGTCGAAAAGGTCGGCGAGACGGTCGCGGGCAGGAAAGCGGAAATGGTAATTGCAGTGTGTACAAACTTGATGCGATTCGAGCAGTTCACGCTTGTACAGCGGATTTTCACATTCAGGACATTTAACAAAAATGCCCGATGTATTCACGGTACGTTCTTCGTCGTCCGAGGGGGTCTCGATCTTGGGCTTGTCGCGTTTGAACCAGGCCATAATTTAGCAATAGACCGCTTTTGCTTTCTCTTTTCCGAGTTTCTTCTTTTCTTCTTTCGTGAATACACAAAAGATACCAAGAGGAAACCAAGAAGAATGTAGAAACTTTACCGCATTGGGTGCGCGTTCGTCTAAACCTTCAGTCACTAGCCCAGAACCGCAAGCATTTCGTTGTGGATCTTTCCGTTACTCGCGCACACCGGAGGGCTGTAAATGCTGAACGGCTCTCCCTTGTAATCCGTCACCCAACCGCCTGCTTCTTCGATCAAAAGCCTGCCCGCTGCCAGGTCCCACGGATTCAAACCTTCTTCCCAAAATCCGTCGAATCGGCCACAAGCCACATAAGCCAGATCTATCGCTGCCGAACCGTCGCGACGAACCCCGCGCGACTGCATCAGGAACGCGGTCAGATGGCGGGCGAAGTCTTCCTTACGTTTGAAATCATACGGAAACCGAGTGCAGATCAGCGAGGCACCCAGATTCTCAGTGGCCGAAACGCGGATCGACTTGCCGTTCAGCGTCGCGCCATGGCCCTTCTCGGCAGCAAATAGTTCATTCCTCGTCGGGTCGAATGTCACGCCGATCACGATCTCACCATAGCGTTCAAGCGCGATCGTCACGGCGAAGCACGGATATCCGTGAGCATAATTCGTCGTACCATCGAGTGGATCAATGATCCATTTCCACTCCGTCTCGCCGTCGAACACGACCGCGTTTCCCGCTTCCTCAGCGAGGATCGCATGCTTCGGATAATGCGACTTGATCCGCTCGATGATCAGAGCCTCCGACGCAAGGTCAGCCTCGGTCACGAGATTGATGTCACCCTTCATCGTGACCGTCGTGATCCGACCAAACTTTTCGAGCAATAAATGCCCGGCTTCGCGGGCAGTCTCAATAGCAAAATTAAGCATTAATTAACTCTACTGTATTCGTAGGTAGGCTTGTAGAGCCCGCGAATACCGCGAATGAACGCGAATTAGTTTGAGAACATCTTATTCGCGAACATTCGCGTTATTCGCGGGCAAATTCTTACTTAAGTATAGGAAGGATCTCGGTCTGGTGTGGAGCCGTGATGATAACGTCCGGGCCTTTGATGTAAACATCAATTTCAGAGCGAACGCCGAATTTACCGGCAAGATAGATGCCTGGCTCGATAGAGAATGCGGTCCGCGGGATCAGCCGACGCGAATCTCGAGTTTCGAGGTTGTCGATATTGGCTCCGTTTCCGTGGCCTTCTTCGCCGATCGAGTGTCCCGTGCGATGAAGGAATTCATCGGCATAGCCGGCTTTCGTGATCACCGCTCGTGAGACGTCGTCAGCCTGCGCGCCGGTAATGGGTTTGCCTGCATTAAACGCATCGCGGATCGCCTTTAGAGCTGATTGCTGCGCATCAAACACAATGTTCCAAACCTTCACATAATCCGCTGGCACCGTCTCGCCGACATATCCCATCCACGTCAGATCTGCGGCCGGAGCTTTCGGTTTCTTCACCTTAGTAACCGTGTCGATCAGCACAAGATCACCGCGTTTGATCGGTGAGCCTTGACCGGCTCGAGGGAAATAGTGCGGAGACGCAGCATTGGCGTTAACGGCGACGATCATCGGCGACGGGTTCATCCCCTCTTCCTCGTACCGCTTCATCATGAACTGCTGCACGTCGTTCTCGGTTGTCGGGATATCAGCGTTGATGCGGCGTTTGATGTCGGCGAATGCTTCGAGAATGACCTTCTGCATCTTCGTAGCCGATTCGGTATGCATCTGAAGCTGCTCGTCCGTCCAGACCGCCTCAAACT
>JAQSDP010000353.1 GCA_029945985.1 bacterium
TTTCTCTAACCTGCTTACGAATGCGATCAAGTTCAGCCACGACGGCGGGCTGATCCTTGTCGAAGCGTATCAGGATGCCGAGGTCGCAGTAATAGCTGTCACCGACGAGGGCACTGGGATCAGCAAGGATTTTCTGCCGCTCGTGTTTGAACGGTTCAGGCAGGATGTTAACAGTCCCGGCCGGAATGGCGGATTAGGATTGGGACTCGCGATCGTTAGGAACCTGGTGGAGATGCACGGCGGGACGGTCAGCGTTGAAAGCGAGGGAGAAAATCGCGGATCGAAGTTTACACTTCGGCTGCCAATGGCTCAGAACTGATTATCCGCTCGACTGCTTGAAGTAAGTTCTCCGATACGACATCCGGTGCTTGCAGCAGCTCATCCAGGTGCTTCAACCCGTAGCCCGTCAGGACCAGCGCCGATCCGATACCCGCGGCCTGACCGGTTTCCACATCGATCCGCTTATCACCTATCATCCAGGAACGCTCGAGGTCGATAGCTAGATCGCGTTGCGCAAAATTGATCATTCCGAGCCCGGGCTTGCGACACTCGCAGCCCTCATCAGGAAGGTGCGGGCAGAAGTAAAAAGCATCGATCGCGCCTCCGAGTTGAGCCTGCATAGCTTCGTGGATGGCGTGCATATCGGTTTCAGCATATATACCGCGGCCAATACCCGACTGGTTTGTAACCACGACGATCCAGAAACCACGATCTTTTAGGAGTTTCAATGCCTCGGCCGTATACGAAAACACCTGCAGATCGTCGACACTCGACAGGAAATTCACTTCCTCTATCAGCGTTCCGTCGCGGTCGATGAAGGCCGCGGGCCGTTTCCCGTTGTTTTCGATCATCGAGCTAGAGTTTCCAACATTTTGGACGCCGATTCAAAGACCCGCTCAGGTGAAATACGAGTCATACATCGATGGTCGATCGGGCATTCGCGCAGCATACACGGCGAACATTCGACCGGTTCGCGAATGATCTCAACATACGGGCCGAGCGGACGTGTTGTGTCCTCATTGGTTGGGCCGAAAATAACGATCGTGGGCGTGCCGACAGCAGCGGCGATGTGTGCCAGTCCCATATCGTTCGACAAGAACAGGTCGAGTTCGCTGAGGATCGCGGTTGCAGTCGCAAGATCAGTCTTGCCGGTCAGGTCGATGTGGTTTTCTCTCGAGGTTTCAAGCACTGATCTCGACACACCGGCCTCTCTCTCGTCTCCGAGAAAGACAACGTCCGCGTTCTGCTCCGCCGATAGAAGATCAGCAAGCCGCGAAAAATTCTCGGCAGGCCAGCGTTTGGCAAGCGAATTGGTCGAACCTGCCCCGATTCCCACTACTTTACGACCCGCCCGCACGCCCGAGTCGGCAAGCTTCCTTCGTGCGTCGAAGCGTCGTCCTTCGGAAACCTGAAGCTGAGGGTGTTCTTCTGATCTACTTTCGTCCCCCAAACTATCTACCAAATGGAGATAGTATTTACTCTCGTGAAGCTCGTGCTTCCACGAAGGCACTTCCACTTTATCGGTTAAGAGGAACCCTCGTTGCTCGGTCGAGTAGCCGAGCCGTTTCGGGATACGGGCGAGTCGTGCGACCAGTGCAGATTCAAATGAATTCGGAAAAAGGATCGCGAGGTCAAAATTCTGCTCGCGGAGAATGTGGTATTGGTCTATCACGCCGCTCACCGACCCGCGGCCAGTGATCGGAATGATCTCGTCAATAAAATCAGCGTCGCGGAAAACGCCCTCCGCCCACGGCCGTGTGTGCAGCGATATCACGGCATCCGGAAAGAACTTGCGGAGCCGCCGAAGAGCCGGGATCGTCATCACGGCGTCACCGATCCAATTTGCTCCGCGGACGACGATCTTCATGGTTTGAACAACCCCGCGAGTCCTTCATCTAGGCTGACCTTCGGGTCCCAATCAAGCTCCTGCCTGACGAGCGACAGGTCTGAAACATACCGTTGCGGAACAGGAGCGGGCAGCGGATTCTCGTCGTCCACGATCGCTTGTAGCCCGGAAACCTGTTCCATTTTCGCGACGAGCTCACGTAATGATATGGAATTCATTCGCCCGCCCCCGAGGTTGTAGGTCCCGTGCCGGATGATCGACTCCTGAAATGCCTCGCACGCTGATGACAGATCATCCACGTGTAAAAGATCGCGAACCGGCGATCCTCCGGCAGGTAAGCGAATCCGCTCGCCCTTATTTATTGCATCCGCATAAGCTCCGACAAATCCGGGAGATGTATTCTCCGGTGTCTTCCCATAGACATTCGACATCCGAAAGATGCAGGAGCGAAAACCGATCTGGTTCGCGTAATAATGAACGTACTGCTCGGCGATCAGTTTTGACCACTCAAGAGCTGATTGTCCCGCATACAGCGTCTGGCAGGTCTCAGGAACTTCGGCGAAATTGTCGGCGAAGCGGCCGTACACATCTTTTGTCGAGGCGAGGATAAATGCGGCACCTTTTCTGACATTCTTAAGAACATTTACCGTGCCTTCGACGTTCGTGAGAAATACCTCTTCGGCCGCGTCAGGCGCTTTATCGAGGTGGGCGGCGAGATGTATAACGAGGTCGTACTCCTCGACTTCGCGGACATCGTGAAGGTAAAGTACGCTGCGCCCGGAGCTTCGCGACAGGTCGTCCGCGCCGAAATACTTTGTGACATGCGTTCCGAGATACCCGCTGCCGCCTGTTACAAGGACCTTCATAATGACAAACTGCTAGACACAAGTGAGCTAAAAGCAATAAAATTCTACAAGGGCAACCGCACTTTTCCGAATCCTTTCTAATTTTTAGATTCTCAAGCCAATGCAGGAACCGCCGAACCGAAAAAGCACGCGCTCCAAGATGCCGCCGGGCGGCTGGAAGCGGTCGAAGCGCGTCTCGGCTTATCAGGCTGCACCAAAGTCTAGATTTCGCAGAGTTTTGAGCGGCGTCTTCAACATCTGGACCGGCACTTTTGCGCTCATCTTGCTACTAGCGGGATTTCTCGGGCTGACCTACTTTTGGTTCGAATACTCCGATCGGATCGATAGGCGACTCCTCGGGAGCGAGATATTCACTCCGACCGCCGGGATCTATTCTGCC
>JAQSDP010000354.1:0-2551 GCA_029945985.1 bacterium
GCATAAGAATATTGACTATGAAGCTCGCAGCCAGCACGCCGGTAAGCGCTGCGCGGCCTTGCTTTAAAGCCAGCCACATCTCTGACGGCAGAGCCGACCATCTGGCCCGTATTGCATTCATGCTGTTCCTCAACACTGTGGAGAAGACAGATCGGGAGAAGGAGTGCCGCCGGGAGGCGACACTCCATGTCGTTTAGATCAAGTGAACGCCGTGGAGGTTGAGAATACCGTGGTCAGCATTGGCAATAGCTCCAGTATCCAGGCTTGTGAGATCGCCGAGCTGAGGCGCGGTGAGACCGAGACTAGCGGTCGTGGCGTTCGATGGCGCTGAGACAACTCCCAGACCGAGCAGATTGCCATTCAGACTGTCGCCGCCACCAGTATTGAGGCCGCTTCCAGTAAGAAGATCGAGCGCCGCCAAATGAGGACCCGTCGGACCAACATCGATGGCATTTACATCCAGGGTGTGGCTGGGCCCAGGCTCGTTCGCGGCAAGAAGGTTGATCGGCAATCCACCCGTCTCCTGCTCAGGCCCGACGTTGACGTCAACCAGATGCCCGGTGGACGAACGAGATAGGTCCCCGACCAGTCCGTCGAGCAAACCGTTGCCTTCACGGAGCGACAGAATAGGTAACGATGACAGGTCATGGCCGATCGACTGAACCAGTTCAGGAAGGGGGTTAATCGGATCGTTGCCAAAAATCAGAGCATCTTTGACGCCCATCACGTTTCCGATAACGTCCGTCAGATCGTGACCGAGATTCGAAATAATACCCCCCAGATTCCCGCTGAGTAAGTCCACGGGAAGGTTCAAAACATCCGTCGCGAGGTTTGTGGGTCCATCGGGCGCGGGCGCTATGCCGATCTCGCCAAGTCCAACCGTCTCGCCGAGAGTTGTAACAGAGTGAATGACGTCATTCGTCCCTGTCTGATGGCTGAGCGTTTCTAACTCCAGATGGAATTCCTTGATAGCGGAGTTAGCAGCGTCAAACACCGGCTGAATGAGGGTACCCTCCCCCGCCAGAGCAAGACCCGGTAGCGATGGGATTGGCTCTGCGACACCCGCCCCGCTACTTAACGACGATAGAATGTCAAGCAATCCGCCGTTCGAATCCGTGACGGCACTTTCCTGCGGCGTTGCCACGGGAGTGTCTCCAGTTGAATCAAGCGATCCGAGAACCGGAAGGTGGCCGGTTGCCGAAGTTGGATCGATGATTGACCCCGACGAACCGGCAACAGCCTCCACGAGGCGGGTTGCAGAAGAGTCGCTTCCATTAAGTACACTCATTGAAACCTCCTTCAATTGCCCCTGAGGGTCGGTGACCCGCAATAGGAACGCTGCGAAAGTTGACGGCGTTTCAGTGAGACTCCTCCTGGTTGGATCACTTGGAAAACAAGCGGCGAATCAAACCTCTCCAATTCGCCATAAAACATTGAGACTTGGAACTCAGAGACGCATGATGTGAAAAAGCGGCTCTAAGACATTTGTCATGGGCAACATTAGGAATAATGCCTTGATCGCCATGCCGGCATTCTTTGGAATGGTCAGCTGATTTCGAATGCTTGAATAAAAACGATACTCACGAAAAAACTGGAAAACGGCCCCTACAGCTTGCAGTCGTCCGGGACCAACAACTTTGTGGTCAGCAACCGCGAGTTAGCGCTTCGGAGTTCCGTACGAAATGAACTAACTCCGGTCGGCGAAGATTTCGCTCAACCGCATCGGCAGATTGCCGCTAGTCGCCATTGATAACGAAATTGAAGCACGCGCGCTCGCAGCGTCTCGTGATCCGTTTGGTCAGCCGTGGACGGATGAGCGGAAATTCGCCAGCGATGTCATCGATGATGAACCCGATTGGCGACGTAGTCTTTAAGTCGGTGCCCGCGCCGCCAGTTGTGCGGCCGAAGAAAACTAACAGAATCTAGAACGATGCTTTTAAGGCCAAACGGCTTGCTCACTTTTCCGGGTGCCAAGCCGCGATCATTTCATCAACGTCGGCGAGTTCGATCTGAATATCGTACCGGCGGCTATAGAGGGCCAAAAGGGCGTCGTGAGTTTCATCGGCCGAACTCGCCAAAGCATTCCGTACAATTATTGTTCGGTATCCGAGATCCACGCCCGCAAGAACAGTGGCGAGAACGCAAACATCGGTTTCGGCACCGGAAACTATCAAAGTGGTAACGTCCCTCTCCCTAAGCCATTTGTGCAAGCGACCGTCGGCGAATGCCGAATAGGTTGTGCGGTCAAACTTTTCTGCGGGCGGTGAGAACCGATCAAGGGATGGCAACAGGTCGAGCAATTCGGGATTTAGCCTATCCAGCGTAACGGACTCCCATTTCCTGTAGAACCTTGTCCACCTTCCCCTTGCTTCCTCCGCCGACCGCGCTGGAATGAATCGCGTAAAGACCGTTCTCGAGGCTGAGTGGTTCACCAATCGCAGTACAGTTGGTAAAATGCGCTCGATCCAAGGAGCTGCCCACGGGCTTCCGGGCCCGAAAAGGCGCTGCATATCCACACATAGATGCACGGACTGACCGGTTACTTCACTCT
>JAQSDP010000354.1:2561-3072 GCA_029945985.1 bacterium
ACCGAGCCCATCTCACTTCCTACGATTTTGTAGAGAGACCGGTTCCGTCAGCACTCGAAGAAGGCGTTCAACACCGACACCCATGACGAAACCAGCGACCACATCTGTCGTCCAATGAGCCAATATCGCAATGCGGGTAACAGAGAGAAGGACCGAGAGGGTCCAAACCGCGTTCCGTTGCCTGCGCGGAAGAAAGGACGCAGCGCTCGCCAAGGCTCCCATGTGAATCGCATGACCAGATGGGAACGCATCGTTTGACTTTCCCGAGATCGGGATTCCCTTGAGATGAGCAGCAACAACCTCCCGGTCGGGTCTCTTCTGATCAAACGTGGTTTTCAGTACGTGGGGTAACAGCGCGCTTACAAATGTTGTCGCAAGCAGGTGTAATCCTAGTTTTCTTCGAGCAGCCGATGGCGAAGATCTTGTAACTAGCCAGGCAATCCCCGCACCTACGAGCAGCAGGTGTTCGTCCGCGCCCCAAGTGAGCGCCGTGGCGACGTCTTCCGCCCCG
>JAQSDP010000355.1 GCA_029945985.1 bacterium
GCCGGACGAGTATATCGCGATGGTTTTCCCGTCTGTCGTCCAGCGCTGGAAGGCAAGTGGCACGTCGTCGTAGACAATGGACTCCAATTCGCCCGATTCGTAGCCCTCCCTCCACAGATTTCCTTGAACAGATTTGAGCGGTGTCGATTTTCTGTCGACGCTGATCAGGTGTTCGAGATAGGCCGAAATGGAGGCGGGATCGGTCAGGTCGACGGGAACGGTGTAGGTTTCGTCGTGCGAGCTTTCGTCGACGAGTTGCGAGATCTCATCGGTCAGCTTGCCGAAATGCATCTCGACGTACTTTCCCATCCGCTCCTTCGCATACGGAAACAGCACCTTGTGGACAAAGTCGATCGGGGTCGTCGTGCCTTCAATGTCGAGGAGGATCGCTTTCATCGCAGAGAGTTTGCCCGCGAAATACGCCAAAAGACGCGAAATTCTGAGTCCGAAACTTTAGCGCTCTTTCGCGTATTTCGCGGGCTAAACATTCGGGGGAATATAGTTGACGCCGAAGCACAGCGGTTGGTATCCGGCGTCGACACCGGAATCAGTGTATTGAGGGGTCCAGCCGGAAACGTCCTGAAACAGGCGGACAGCACGCACGGTCTTGTCGCCGCAGAGGTTGAACCAGTGCTTCGTCCCGCGCGGAACGCGGATCATATCGCCCGCTTCCATCTCGATCGACACGACATCGCCGCCTTCCGGAGCGACGTGAAACAGCCCGTGTCCTTTCACGATGAACCGAACCTCGTCCTCGTCGTGCCAGTGCTCCTTGTTGAACTTATTAAGCATCACGTCGAGCCCCGGCGTAGTTGGGACGATGTTGATCACGTCCGCGGTCACGTACCCGCCCTTTTCTTTGAGCAGTTCGATCTCGTCCAAATATCCGTCGAGGATCTCCCGATCGGTTGCAGCTTCGGAAACCTGTTTGAGGTTCTCCCACTTGGCGTAGTCGATTCCGATGCCGTGAAGATAAGTGCCGATCTCGGCGGCTTCAGTTAACCTCAGACTTTTATTTGGTACATCTACAACTGCCATACCTAAAACTTCAATTGCCTTCCCAGAACTTCAAATAAAAACTCAAATATCTCGATGTGTCGCTTCGCCTCGGACACTGACTCGCCCCAGGTGTAGAGGCCGTGGCGGCGAAGATAGATGCCGTGGATCCCGGGATTTTCGCGAACGACGCTTTCTATCACTTGGGCGAGTGCCACGTAATCCTGCGAGTTTTCGACGATCGGCACGCGTTCGGTGTGCTCGTGCGTTTTCACTCCTGCCAAGCCTTTGAGCATCTCGTAGCCGTCGATCTTGATCGCGCCCTGCTCGAAGAAATGATCGGAGAGGATCGTTCCCCAAACCGAATGTGTGTGCAGGATCGAACGGGCCCTGGGCAGGAAGCGGTAGATCGTCAAGTGGATCAGCGTCTCGGCCGACGGCTTTCCGAATCCCTGCAGGACCGCAGCATTGTCGTCGAGTTCGAGAAAGTTCGTTTCGTCAAGCTTACCCTTCTCGAGTCCGCTGGCGGTCACGCAAACTCGCAGCGGCTTCCTCGTCAGCAGCGCACTGAAATTGCCGCTCGTCCCCAGCACCCATCCACGGCGATAGAATTCTCGGCCCGCCTCTGCGAGTTCCTCGCTCGGGCTTACCAATGTAGTCTTTTCCGCCATCAGACCCAACCCTACTCTTCGTCCTGCCTTAGCTTCTCGAGAACCGAGAGATCTTCTAGCGTCGTAATGTCTCCCGCAACAACTCCTCCCGCTGCAACCTCGCGAAGCAGCCGTCGCATTATTTTGCCGGAGCGAGTTTTCGGTAGGGAATCCGTGAATCGAATATCGTCCGGTTTCGCCAGCGCCCCGATCTCTTTTGCAACGTGAGCCCGAAGTTCATCCTTCAGCGCATCGCTGCCTTCGCGGCCGCCTTCAAGTGTAACAAATGCGGAGATCGCCTGACCCTTGAGATCGTCCGGGCGACCCACGACGGCAGCTTCGGCAACCGCCTCGTGTGAAACCAGCGCTGACTCGACCTCCGCCGTGCCAAGCCTGTGTCCGCTGACATTTATCACGTCATCAACGCGGCCCATGATCCAGAAATAACCACGCTCGTCACGGCGGGCGCCGTCGCCAGCAAAGTAGTAGCCCGGAATCTCAGACCAATAAGCCTGCTTATATCTTTCGTCATCGCCCCACAGCGTCCGGAGCATCGATGGCCACGGATACTTAGCGACGAGATATCCGCCCTCGTTCACGTCGACGGGTTTACCAGACTTGGTGACGATATCGAGAATTATTCCCGGCAGAGGACGCGTGGCCGTACCGGGAACGGTCGGCGTCGCACCAGGCAGCGGCGAGATCATCGCCGCTCCAGTCTCGGTCTGCCACCAGGTGTCCACGATCGGACATCGACGCTTACCGATGACCGCGTGATACCACATCCACGCCTCGGGATTGATGGGTTCACCTACGGTCCCGAGAAGTCTCAGTGAGGACAGATCGTGCTTTAGAGGATATTGTTCGCCCCATTTGATGAATGCCCGGATCGCGGTCGGAGCGGTGTAGAAGATCGTGATCTTGTGACGTTCAATGATGTCCCAGAAGCGGTCAAAATCAGGGAAGTTGGGCGCACCTTCGTACATAAAGACGGTCGCGCCGTTGGCGAGCGGCCCGTAGACAACATAAGAATGTCCGGTGACCCAGCCTATATCCGCGGTGCACCAGTAGATGTCTTCATCCTTCAGATCAAAGATCATCTTTGTGGTGTAGGCGGTCTGAGTCAGATAGCCGCCCGTCGTATGCAGAATTCCCTTCGGTTTTCCGGTCGTGCCCGAGGTGTAAAGGATGTAAAGCGGATGTTCGGAGTCGAGTTCTTCCGCGGGGCAATTCGCACCGACCGTCTTGGTCATCTCGTGCCACCAGTGATCGCGCCCCGGCGTCATGTTCACCTTTGTTCCCGTTCGCTGGAAAACGACGACGTTCTCCACGCTCGGACACTGAGATACAGCCTCATCCACCACCGGTTTTAGCGGCAATTCTGCACCGCGCCGATATCCGCCGTCCGCTGTGACGATC
>JAQSDP010000356.1 GCA_029945985.1 bacterium
GCATTCATTAATAAGAAGATATCCACCTACCAGATCGAACGAATGCTCGGCGCGGGCGGGATGGGCGAGGTCTATCTCGCCTATGACGAAAAGCTCGACCGAAAGGTAGCGCTGAAGATACTCCCTTCCGAATTTCTGACCAATGACGAGCGCGTGAGGCGTTTTGAGCTTGAGGCCCGGGCCATCGCTAAGCTAAATCATCCCGGCATTGTAACCGTTTACGACGTCGGCAATTTCGAAGGCGTGAACTTCATTGCGACCGAGTTTGTCGAGGGGAAGACTCTACGCGATCTTATGAACGGAAAGTTCAAGATCCGGAACATCATCCTAAATTCGATCCAGATATGCGATGCCCTCGCCGCCGCCCACGCCGAGGGAATAATCCATCGCGACATCAAGCCCGAAAACATAATGGTCCGCAAGGACGGCTACGCGAAGATCCTCGATTTCGGTCTCGCAAAGCTTACCGACCCTGACCTGAACACGATGCGCGATGTATTTGCGACGACCAAGGGAGTGATCATCGGTACGCCAGCTTATATGTCGCCAGCCCAGGTCACGGACGACAAGGTTGACCACCGTACCGACCTTTGGAGCTGCGGTGTCGTAATGTATGAGTTTCTCGCCGGAAAAAATCCTTTCAAGGGGACAAACAAGCAGGAAACGTTTCAAAACATTCTCGCGACCGATCCGCAACCTTGCAGTTCCCTCAACCCCGAAGTTCCCCCCGAGGTCGACCTCTTGCTCTCGAAGCTGTTATCAAAAAGGCCGGATGACGGATACCAATCGGCAGCGGAACTGAGGACGGATCTGAAAGCGATCCAGCGAGAACTGGAATCGGTCCACTCGTGGTCAGGTTCTGTCCGCAGTTTCCCGGCTACGCGAAAGCCAGATCTTGCGACGATCATTGCGTCATCCGCGTCGACGCTTCTGCTCGCGACCGTACTGGTCGGTATCTACTATTTCTCGACACGTGCGGAACCGTCCTCGGCCATCGACTGGACCTCGGCGAACAACACGAACATCACGGACCAGTCCGGCGTGGAGTACTTCCCTTCACTCTCGCCAGATGGTCGCTACATCGTCTATGCCGCACAGGAAAACGGCCACTTTGACATCTTTCGGCAAGAGGTCGGCACGCGCGACCGAATCAACCTGACGCCGGGCATCGACGCCGACGACACACAGCCGGCGTACTCGCCCAATGGCGATTATGTCGCATTCCGCTCGGAACGGCCCGGCGGAATAGGTATCTACATCATCTCTTCATCAGGCGGCGACGCTCGGATGGTGTCGGACGCAGGCTATCATCCTTCGTGGTCATCGGATGGAACCGAGATCGTCGTAAGCTCGTTCGGCCGCGACCAACCTACGGTTCGCTCAACGAACGCTCGCCACGCATTGACGATTATCAACGTCTCGACCGGCCTTCGCCGCGAACTTGCAGCCGTCGAGGCATCGTTTCCCGCGTGGTCACCCAACGGCCATCGCATCGCCTATTGGTTCTACACGGGAACATTTGGCCGCCGCGACATCGCGACGATCCCTGCGGGCGGCGGCGAGCCGGTACTCGTCGCAAAGGATTTCGCAGTCTCTAACTGGAATCCGGTGTGGTCGCCCGACGGCAGATACCTCTATTTCGTCAGCAGCCGTTCCGGAAATATGAATTTCTGGCGTGTGCGGATCGATGAATACTCCGGCGCAGTAATGGGCCAGCCCGAAGCGGTGATCACACCGTCGAGCTACAGCCGTCATCTGACATTTTCAAAGGATAAGAAACGGCTGGCGTACGTCCGTACGAGCAACACGGCGAACATTCAAGGAGTCGACTTCGATGCTGCTGCGGGCAAGGCGATCAGCCCGCCGTTCTGGATCACGCAAGGCGACCGCGAACTTGTGCGCTCAGAATTGTCTTACGACAACTCTCATTTTGTGGGCCGGCTGATCGGACGAACTCAGGACGACATCATCTCGGTCAGCCGCGATGGTAAGATATGGAAAGAAGTAACTAACGATGAGCCGTTCGATAGGTATGTCAGATGGTCGCCTGACGGCAAACGCATCGCGTTCAGCTCAGATCGCAACGGCGGCGGACAGGTGTGGATAGCCAACGCGGACGGCTCCGGGTTAAGGCAGCTCACGTTCAACCCGACCACGGATGTAGCAACCGGATTTCCTGTCTGGTCGCCCGACGGCACGAAGCTCGCCGTCTATTACGACGGCACCACTTTCCTGCTCGACCCGGATCGCAGCCAGACCGAGCAGAACGGTGAAGCATTGCCGAAAGATCCGCGTTATCGCATTGTAGTTTGGGATTGGTCGCCAGATGGCAGCAAGCTTCTAGGCGTAGTCGCAGAGGGGGATAAACGCCACATTGGCTACTATTCGCTGCAGACGAAAACCTACGAGATCCTCCTCGAAAACTCCGAAGCCATCGCGTCATGGCTGCCCGACAGCCGCCGCGTTGTCTACGGCGATGGAAGCTCTGTATATATGATCGACGCGGTGATAAGGGTGCGAACCAAGGTAGTCGAAAACCCCGAAGTCCAGATCCGCAGCCCCTTCGTCAGCCGCGACGGAAAACTGCTCTACTACACCGCCTCGAATGCGGAATCTGACATCTGGCTGCTTGACCTGGCCAGCGACCGGGGTCAATAGACAGTTTTCCCTCGTCGGCCCGGCCACGCGAGTTGGGTAATATCATCGCCGTTCGACCGGACCGCAGCCGCATTTATGAACATCGCCTTATGGGCCTCATTTCTTCCCGCGGCGATCGGACTCGTGATCTTGCATTGAGCTGCGGCGGTGTCCCAATCCTGAACCCGGCATGCTTCCGGAAATTTGTGCCATCCGAACTGAGGAATCGGAATGCCGCCCCACGCAACTCCCATAAACCCAAGCTGAGCATCGGCTGGCCACTTGTCGAAATCAGCGTAGAACTTACTGGCGGCAGGGTTCTTTTTAATGTATTCCTCGATTCCGTTCGCATGAGACGCGACCATCGCCTTAATGCCATTATCACTAAGTTCCAGGCTCGTCACTGAGGCGAAAGCCTCACC
>JAQSDP010000357.1 GCA_029945985.1 bacterium
TCCTGTATGGCGTTTCGACAACTCTCGCTCTCAGTATTGTACTTTTCGGAAAGTTGGCAGATCTTCCAACTTCGTCCGGTGCAAGGGGGCTCGCGCTGATCGTCTTCGGCTCGGCCGTCGCTCTTTTGCTGCATCAAACTCGCGACCGCGACGACGTATTCTGGTTTTTTTTGGCGGTGTGATCATGCTAGTTGTGGCGTTCCTTGTATCGCTGAAGATCTAGGCTGGAACTCTGCCGACAAATTGGCCGATGCCGTTGAGCAGCATCTGGACCGCTACGGTGATCAGCAGCATCCCCATCAGTCGCTCGATCGCGACCAAGCCTTTCTCGCCCAAAAACTTTGCAAAATAGCTTGAGAAATAAATGATGATCGCCGAGACGAACCACGCCAGGAATACGGCCAGAAGCCACTCAGGCCAGCGTCCGGGTTCACGGCTCATTAGAAGAAGTGCCGTCGCCATCGCGGACGGGCCGGCGACGTATGGGATCGCGAGCGGGACGATGAACGGTTCGCCCTCGACCTCTTCCTGCAGCGACGAATCAGCCCGCGGGAAGATCATCTTTAGGGCAATGATCATCAGAATGATGCCGCCCGCAGTCGTAAGGGCCGTCTCGGAAAGATGCAGCAGCCGTAAAAGATACTGGCCAAGGAACAGGAATGCGACGAGAACGACGAGTGCGATAAGAAGTTCGCGGATGACGACGAATCGTTGCCGTTTCGCTTCGACCTTCTTCAGAGTCGTCATGAAAAGCGGGATATTTCCCAGCGGATCCATGACGAGGAAGAGAAGAAGTGCGGCGGAGAGCGTGGTCACGCCGACAATTGTAGCGGAAATTCTCTACTTGTTCACGCGGGTGGGCTAATACGCTTTCGTGACGTCCGCACCCGTGTAGTAGTGCTTGACGATGTCGGCATATTTGACACCCATCTTGGCCATTCCGAACGCACCGTACTGACACATTCCCACACCATGGCCCCAGCCTCGGCCGGTGAAGGTGTAGGTCGCGACCTGGTTGCCTGAGTAGCGTTTGTTGATGACGAAGAGTTGTTCCCTTAATCGGAGAGCGGACCGGATCTTCCCTCCCTTTAATGTCTTTACGCCGTTTGAGCCGATGATCTCGATCTCGATCGCACGCCTCGAATATCCCTTCTGCTTGATATTCACGTCGTAGAGCGTGCCGATGCCGCGCACGTATCGAGAGAGACGTGATTGGAGAGCGCCCGCTCCTACGGTCGTCGTCCAATTAGTGAAAGGCGACATATTCTCGGCGACGGTCGGCTGGTCAGTGGGCTCGATCTCGAGATACCAGACAGCACCCGAAGCGTCCGTCAGGAACTTCACATTTTCACCCCCGACGAGTGCTGCTTCCTTGATCTGATACATCTGGTCGCCGAATTGACGGAAGAGGAATACGTCGGGCCGGATCGATACCTGTCGATCGATCCTGCCGTTTTTCAGCACGAGTCGTCCGTCAACCGTGGCCTTTGTCGTCCCGGTTTGCAACGCGGGCATCCATTTCTTCTTTTCATAGATCTGTCGTATCAGCCGGATCATTTTTGCTCGCGAGAAATGTTTGCTCGGCTTCAGAGTGAGGTCGGCATGAAGCGTGAAATAGCCATCACGCATCAGCATTGCAACATCTGCTCGCCGGCCTTGCGGGATCTCGGGAGCATCATCGAACGAGAGATGATAGTTGATGTCGGAATCGCTCAGGAGTGTGTCCGGAGCTCCTGGTGTATAGATGAGCAATGAGAGAACGCGTGCGAGTTCAATCGGTTCTGAAGTCTTCTTTGTAACGTTCGGGAATGGCTTGCCGAATTTAGATGCTAGATTGTTCAGCCAGTTAGACATCTCGCCGTCAGTCGGCACTTCATCGAGCCAGTCGTCGGTGATGGGGTTTGCTGTGAGTGAGAATCCGTTGACGGAAAGCATCGACATCAGGCGGACAAGTTCGAGGTTCGCATCGTCGCGGAGCTTCGCAGGCTGGCGAGCCGTCTTGATCATGAACGGATCGAAGTGCCGCCGGCCTTCTAGCGAGCATTCGACGCCGCGAAGATAGGGCTCGGCGTGGTCAAAGATGTTTTCGCTATTTTCCGTTCGCCCGCCGCAGGTCGAGGTGAAGTAAGCCATGATCGGCTTGCCGTTGTACGTCGCGATCTGGCCTGCGGTCTCGCGGACCGCTCTTGTGCCCATGGCCGTCTCGATCGACACGCCTTTGTAAACCTGCGACCACACGGTCGGGACCATGTCGAATCCTTGAGTGCCGTACTCGCCGATATTCGCGACCGCGTAAGTTCGTGCCGCGATCGCCTGAGCTTTCTGCGCTTCGATATGCGGCAGGCCGAGTTCCGCCGGAACTACCCCGAGCAAGTATTCTTCGAGCGGCACGACGTTGACGACAGTTAGACTTCCCTTCGCGTTGACGAAGACCTCGATCTTTCCGCGATAGGCTTTACCATTCAGCCGGATGGGATTTGCACGTTCGTTGAGCGAGCCGAATGAGACGGCTTTAAGCGACGAGTATTTCGCAGTCTCGACAGGGCCGTTCACTATAACTTCGCGGAGGTTAGGATCGACGGTCGGCGGACCGATGATCTGAGTGGCATCGCCGGTCGGCTGGATCAAGCTTCGAACCTGCGACTTCCCTGCCATTCGATTCTGCTGGGAGAGGGCGAGCGCCTCTTCGGAAACAACGGTCTTCTTTTCGCTCACGAGGATCAGGTCGTCGAAGCCTTTCTCGGTCATTGCAATTTTGAACCGCTCCGCTTCCTCGACCGAATCGAAAACTCCGCCGACCCAGACTTTCCAGGTGTTCGCCGCGGAATCAACACTCACGAGAGCCGATTCTTCAGTCGCCTCACGGATGTCCCGGGCTATCTCGTTTGCTTCTAGAGCGGTCGGAAGCCCCTGCACTTCAAAACGAAACTGGTCACCCTGCGGCGGCCGATAAGCCCTCGCGGCAACCGACACGCTCTTCGAACCCAACATCCTCAACTGTGCGTCAGGCGAATACGC
>JAQSDP010000358.1 GCA_029945985.1 bacterium
TTCGTCATCTCCCAAGGTTTCAGCAGCATCTCCCAAGCCTGCCCCGGAATATACCAGACCGAGAAGATGCCTTGGTTGTACCAAGGTTCGTCGAGTACGCCCGGGATGCGTGCGTATCCAAAATCGGTGAAGGAGTGAAACCGTACGTAGTTATAGACGAGTGTCGAAACCCCGAGGATGAACGGTACGACGCAGAAGGAGGCGAGTTTGCGGAGGCGGTTAGAACCGCCCGCGTGAGACGGTGGATGCGTGCGGGCTGGGGTCTCGCCACCTGCTGACGCCGGCGGTTCTGCCGTTCGCGCCAGTAAATACATTAAGACAGGCGCTGTCAGCAAAATCTCGGTCCGATTGCCGAATGCCAATGCAAAGAATGCTCCCGCGAGCAGCGGCCGACGATCGTAGACAGTGAAGTAGATCGCACCAAGTTCACCAAGCATCGCGAAACCCAGAGCGAGTTGCCACGCACCGCCGAACGTGAGGTTCGTCCACATGAACGTGCCGAAAAGGACTCCGCACGCAATAAGCACGATTCTTGAAGCCGGTAGATCATAAAGCTTCCCTATCTCCATCAACAGCAAACAGATCGCACCGGCAAGAAGCGAATAGATTATGGCCGCCGGCATCTCAGTAACAAGACCGAGGGTCTTCAGGAATGCGAACGGAACCATCGAAACCACAGACCCAAGCGGAAACACCGAGTACCAGAGCCCTTCATAAGGAACAAATTCGTTCAGCCAGTTCGGTGGTTTTTCGGTGAAACCAATGGAGCCGTGCAGAAGATTCCCCGCGACGCGAAAGGTGTAATCGTATAAATGACGCGGTTTCGGATTGGAAACGAAATAGACGGCCGCCGTCACGAAGACTAACAACCAAGCCTTTCTGTCCAACGCTTCAGGCACCGTAGATCTTCAGCTTGAATTCGTCATTTGCTGTATAGACTTCCGCTCGACGGTTCGCGAAGCGTTCGGATTGCTTCAGGATCATCGGCAGGCCGCCCCGCGGGATGGCCGTACCGTACTCGCGGCGAGAAAAGATCGAAGCGATCTGGGGATTGAGTCGTTGCGTGATCCCGTAACGGATCGCACGCGACGCAGGCGGAACGAAACCCTGAGTTCGTCGGGCGTTCACGAATTCGATGAAATTGTCGTAGATAGTAATGCGCGTCGGGATGTCGCGGAGAGCAAAGTCGCGGTGGATGAGTGAATTGGCCAGCGCCTCGCGCACGGCGTAAATATGGTAGCTCGACCGGGCTGCGACTGGTGCTCCGACGAGATGCAGGCCGCGTTTCGCAGGCTTATCCTTGGCGAGATCGCAATATCTCTCAATAAATGCCAGGACTGCTTCGTACTGCGCGTGCAAATTACCTTTTGCCACGAGCGTTTCGACGAGCTGTGCGCCTCCGTTCTCGCCGGAGTATCGAGCAACCGTGACGACTGACCTCGGGAACAATTCTGGAACTCGCTCATTTTTGCCGAAGAGAACCAAGGCGGCCACAGTCGGAAAAAACTCTTCAGCTCCGCCAACTGCAAGGATCAGGTCCTTTTTAAGAAAATCCGCGGTCTGATACAAGTTTATGGTCGGACTCACGTCCTCAAAAGCTCCGGCGAATGACCACAAGAGCCCGTCGTCAAAATCCTTTTCCTCGGCCGTGAATAGCGGAATATTCTCGTAAGCAAGCGGACGTATCTCGTCGAGCCACATCGAAAGCTGCTCACGCGAAACTTCCCGTTTCTCGGCACCGAACCGCATATAAAACCTACCTTCACGGGTTCGGTAGGGTTTTCGCCGCGGTTGGACGTCTAACGCGACAACCCGCTTTCCGCTGTCGAACGCTATCGTATCGATAAGCGGGATGATCGGTGGAACGATCTCATCGCGACATATTCTCGTTAGTTCTTCCTGAACCCATTCAGGATTTGAAACGCCCTCAATGCGAAGCTGATCGTTCACACCGAAAATGATCGTCCCGCCGTTTGTATTCGCGAGTGCGACGATACCCTGAGTAATGCGTTCGGAGTTAGAGAGGCGTACCTTTAGTTCAAGATACGTGTCCTCGCCGCCTCTGACGAGACGAAGTAGTTCGGTCCGTGAAGTTAGTTGCGCAGGCTGAGAAAGAAGGTATTCTTCGTGGGAACGGTCGGCCGAGGATTCGAAACGCTGACTGTGTCTAAATCGTCGTCTGGCCATATTATGCGGCGAAATGTTTTGTCAAGACGAGTCGCCGTTTTGAACCCGCCCGAATGCCCTCCGTAGGACATTGCTGGAATCTAAGGCCTTGGCCTTATCGTCATTGAATCACGAACCCCGTCCAAAGTAAATATCACAATACTGGGCATTCGGCCTCATCCCCCAGAGCACAACATCTCTGATAGGCCGCGACCTCAAATTGACAATGACTCGCGGTTTGGACTATCAACTTATACTGGCTTGAATACACCGTTGTGGAATCTGAACGCGTCATAGCTTACATAGGCATCGGCTCAAATCTCGGCGATCGTGCCGGCAATCTGCTTTATGCCGTCCGTGGCCTTGTGGAGGCGAGCTTTCTCGTAACAAAACTTTCGCCGATCTATGAGACTGAGCCGATCGGTATCGAAACCGAACTTCCATTTTTAAACATGGTCGCGGAGATCCGAAGCGAAGCCGTCACCCCTTCACAGATGATGGCACGGCTGCTCCGGATCGAGTATCTGTTAGGCCGGACCGATAAGTCGCTCAAGAGGCCCCGGACAATTGACCTCGACCTGCTCTTCTTTGGAAGCATTCACACGGATTCACCTTTCCTTACTGTGCCGCACCCGCGGCTGCATCAGCGAAAGTTCGTTCTTGTTCCGATGAACGAGATAGCCCCGCACTTTGTGCATCCGACGCTCCGCAAAGAGATCCGCACGCTTCTGCACAATTGCGAAGATACTTCCTCCGTCGTGCGATGGAATCCGATGGGGCTGAGCGCTGACGCACAGGCTTAAGGACGCTTTGGACTTTATGCAATAAGGTCTATTCT
>JAQSDP010000359.1 GCA_029945985.1 bacterium
TCGGATCGAGCTCACTGCTAACTCGAACGGAGTTTTGATCTTCGCCCGGTAATTTTCGGGTGCGAAGAACTCCTTGTCAGTAAACAATGCCCGCAGCGTGGTCTTAATATCGCCATTCGATTTTGAGAAGGCGTCTGCAACCCGACCGACTAATGCCTCGTTAGGGTTATCGTTGACGAACTTCGTTGCAAGCTTTCGGGCGATAAATTTCGCGGTCGACGGCTGTTTGACGAGAATGTCGATCACTTTGAGGCCGTCATCGACGCCGCCGGCTTCGATCTTCTGACCGAGCACGGTCTTCGCGTCCTTGTCATGCCAGCGTTCATTGAAATAGAACTCGCCGCTCTCGACGTCATCGGGAATGCCAGCCTGCCGCTGCTGTCGGGCGAGCCTCCGGTCCTCGTCGCCGTTGATCATTCCGGCCGCCGCACGTCGGTATCCGCGCGGGTCGGCGATGGTCCAGCCGGTGAATGCGCGAGCAACTTCGACGATGTCCTTCTGCGTGTATCCGCCGTCCACACCCAGTGTATGCAGTTCCATCAGCTCGCGAGCGTAGTTTTCATTCAGGCCGCGTCGGGGGCGATTCTGCTGGGTCTGAAGCTGCTTGATACGGGCGTCTAGCTGCTCATCGGTTAGGTTCTGATTGCGCTTGATCTGTTCGCGAAGCCCCGGTGGAATATTGCCGCTTCGGACAGCCTCAGCCAGTCGATTGTTGCCGCCGCCAGCTTGTGCGTTCGGCCCGACCGATTCGAAATTATCCAGAAAGAACAACATTGCGGGGTGTTGAGCAGTGCCCACTACGAGATCGCGAAAATTTCCAAGGGCGTTCTTGCGAAGCACGTCGCGTTCGTAGCTGGGAATGTACCAGCGGACCGCGGCCTTGCCCGAGAAAACGTTGAAATGATTTTGCCAGAAATCGACCATCACTTCCTGGAGCTGTCGTTCAGAGTAGACGGCTCTAAGAACGCGATTCGAGACGATCTGCGGAAGCATCTGATTCGCCGGACGCAGGTCGTACTTGCGGTAGAGTTCCTGGATCTTGCGCTGACGCTCTCGACGTTCGTCGGCCGTCATCTGTGCCTCATCGGCAGGTGCCGGAGGCATACTCGCGTCCGGCATCGGGGCATTGCGTGCCTGAGCATTCGCCTGACCTCGGCGGCCACCCTCGAGCTGTCTGAGCAACGCTCCGGGATTAGGGTATTTTGCGAAGACCTCTGCAGTGCTCAAGTTAAACACTTCGAGGTTTTTCACCTTCCCTTCCGCGGTCGCATCGCTGATCGTCGAGGCATTAAGCTGCTGGTCAATGTACTTCTGAATGCCGATAGCCTTCACCTTTTCGAGATCCCCGGGCCTGGCTCCGAAACCGAGCCGATTGAGCACATGCAAGATCTTTTGATCTTCCGTCAACGACTTTGCCGGCGGTGGCGGGGCGATTATTCCGGCAAACACCGGAACGGTGAGCAGCCACACTATCGACGCAGCGGCCAATTTACTGATGACCGAATACCCTTGCTTCATATCTAAATACCTCAAAATAATGGCTTTGTCGCAACAAACAAGTGCGGACCAACTGAGACTTAGACGCCTGCAACGTGGGAAAGGCTGAAGAAATCTTTAGCCGCCCTTTTTCTAACCAGTACAACAACATTCAACCTGCTTACATCTAATCCTTTCAAGTTTAGCCGGAATTCCGTTAATATACTTTTCTAATACGACCATGAACGGCCACTATAAAAAGCTCCTCTTCATCGCGATCGGCGTGTTTTCTCTCGCTGCGGCGGCCGCGGCACAGAATCGGACGACATTTTCCGACGCGACGGTGGAGTTCACCTTCGAGGTCCCCGACGACAAGTGGAAAGTCATCGGAAAGTCTCCCGTAAATCTTGTGTATACGACGGCGAATGACGGAGATCTCGAGATCCGCAAGCTTACGTTAGCCGCCAATCGTCCACTCGGAGAATTGATGAAGGCTGAGGAAGTGAAGCTCCAATTCGTTCGCGGATTCGTCGCCGGCAAGGATGAGAACTTTAGCGGAGCGTTGCGAGGTTCGGTCTACAACTACGAATTCTTAAGCTCCGGCCGCGGCAAGGCAGGCCGGTTTTACTACCTGCGAGATGGTGATACGGTCTACGTACTGCGATTCACTGCTTATGCCGACAAGCTTCGCTCATTGCGAACGCAGACGGATATGATGGCTCGCACGTTTCAGATCAAGAACTGATCGACCGTATCAAAGTTTTCGCACCGAAAGGCAGGATGTATCCTGCCTTTTCTTTTCGCGCTTTCTTTATAACCCGATCGAGAGACTGCATGGAGACCATCCGCATCTTTTCAGTCGCTTTGGCGCCGAGCGTGGTGACGATCCGAATGTCGAACATCTCGGTTTTCTTCAGCAGGCTCCAAGCGGTCTGGCCATTGACCTGGTAAGTCTCACAGAGGCGCCGCGCAAGTGCCCCGCTATTCTCGGCATCGAACCAGTTCAGAAAGTCGGCACGTCCCAAGCCCTCAGAGCACTCGGCCAGTAGCACGATCATTCCGCCCTCATTGCATGCGGCCGCGGCTGCGTCCAGAGCTTTGTGCGCCTGGATCATATTTATGTCTTGTGGATAGCCGCCGCAGCTTACGATAACGACATCGCGTTTCTCCGCGATCTGAACCGAATGACGCTCGTCAAACGCGTCGCAAGCTGTTCGGTGTGAGGCGGTTACATCGCCACAGTGCAGCTCCGTGATCTGACCCGCATCGTTCACTTCCGTGGTGATGCAGAACGAGAGGTTCACTGCCGAAACGACTTCGGCGAATGCCTCGTGGACAGGATTACCGTCCAGTATTCCGCTGCCGACGCCATTGCGTCGATCAAGACGTTCGCAATCGAAAGCAAGTCTGTGGGTGGCGGCGACGGTCTTCGAAGATGCCAGGCCTGGGCAGACCAGTTTTCGTCCACCGGTGAATCCTGCAAAATAGTGAAATGAAACGCCGCCGACGAGTATGACGTGATCGTGC
>JAQSDP010000360.1 GCA_029945985.1 bacterium
TTTAACGCAACTGCACCAAACCCTGTGATCGCATGGGGCGGCCATATCTCAACTCGATACGATTGGGGCATCGGCAATTCGGCAATTGCGATCAGCGGCTCGCCATTTCATATGAGATTACTCGAGCTCGACGGCAGCGGTGGTAATCAGGATCGATCACTCTCAAGCTCTGCCGCGGTGTTTCCGGCGATCATCACGATCGTCAAGGATTCACAGCCCAATACAGGGTGGCCGTTCTCTTTTACCGCAACCGGCCAGCCCGGACTCGCCAGCTTCATCCTCGATGATGATGGCCTCCCGCTGGTGGGCTACCCGAATAGCCATACGTTTACGAACCTCGCTTACTTTGGTTCTGTAAACGCGGTTGTCGTAACAGAATCTATTGACGGGTCGATCTTCTCGCTTGGCGACGTTCTTTGCACGAGCGATCCGCATGGCGGATCTGGAACGAACAATAATACCGTCTCGCTTGCAGATGGAAATGTTTCGATCACGCTGGAAGAAGGCGAAATTGTCAGTTGTACATTCGTCAATCTTATTACCGGGCCGACCGCCAGCGATGCATACATCAGCGGTAGGGTTACGACGAGCGCCGGACGCGCGATCTCGCAGGCGATGATCTCGGTGACACGCCCCTCTAACGGCGAAGTTCGCCGCGTTTACACTGGAACGTTCGGCTACTATAAGGTCGCGGGTCTGCCAGTGGGCGAAACCTACTTGGTTACAGTTGCGGCAAGGCGATTCACATTCTATCCGGCATACACTCTGGTGAATCTTAGCGACAATATCGAGGGTTCCAATTTCACAGCGTTACCCTGATGGGACGTGTTTGCGGGCTTAGCCCGGATGGCTGGAGTGACTGCACTCTTAGAGTCGGCATGAAAATGCCGACTCTTTTTTCAAAAAAAGAGTTATCACCGGGGCTCTTCGTCAGCAATAAGCTAATCGTATATATAGATCGACATTCCGACGGGCATTCGTTTGAACAGGATCTTGTCCGCACCCCTCGGTACGCGAACGCACCCGTGGCTCGCGGGTCTTGGTGGGATAGAAGCACTTCCGTGAATTGCCCATCCACGCAGAAAATAACTCGGGTAATAGATCGATCCAAGCGGAGCTTTGCGTGCGCCGTTGATCTTGCGCTGGATCTTGAATTCACCACGCGGCGTGTTTGCAACCTCAAACTTGTTGGTCGTCTTGTCCCAATATTTCTGACCGTTGCCGCTTGAGACAGGGACTATAAGGTTAACCTTGCCATCATCACCGATCAGGAACAAGACCTGTCTTGTTAGGTCGACTTCGACATGAGCCACGCCGCCGTACTTCGCTTCAGGGGTTGAAGCCGCCCGCATTTTCTCAAGAAGAGATGGGGTCAAAACGCCCGTTCGCTTTAAGCCTTGAACTTTTTGAAACGCCATTACCGCATGCCGCGACATAAAGTCGAGGCGTCCGTCGGCATTGCCCGTCAAGTAACCCAGATCGGCGAGAAGCTGTTCGGCTTCCGCTATCTGTGACTTCGTTTGAGTTGCCGTTTCCGAGTTGACCTGTGCCACGGCAGACATTGCCGCAGCCAAGACGAAAAGTCCTGAAAAGATCATTCGTAGTCTATTTGAAATTGTTGTGCTCATTGCCCTATACAAGTCAACTAAATTCAGCTTATCAATCGCCCGTTTTCGGGCATGACAAATGACGTCAAATCGGCGCACCTTTTGCGTCTCCTTCTACTGCTACAACGCGTAAACGACATAATAATTGCACGTTGGGTGATAAAATCTTTTCAGCAGATATGACCGAGCCTCAGCCGATCATTCAACTTGACCGAATCACTTACCGGATCGGAGACGTTTCTATCATTAGCGACTTGTCTCTTGATGTCGCGGCAGCGGAGACACTGGTCCTTCTCGGAGAATCCGGATGTGGCAAGACAACAACGCTTAAGCTGATCAACCGGCTGATCGAGCCTACGTCGGGAACGGCGAGGGTCGATGGCAAGGCTACCAGCGAATGGGACGCGATAGAACTTCGCAGACGAATTGGTTACGTACTGCAGGAGGGCGGGTTGTTTCCGCATTTCACTATCCGCGAAAACGTGGGTCTGGTTCCCAGGCTATTGAAGTGGGATCAGGTGAGGATCGAGGCTCGAACCGATGAAATACTGGATCTCGTTAACCTGCCTGCTGCAAGATTCGCCGACCGCTATCCACACGAACTGTCGGGGGGGCAGCGACAGCGTGTAGGGGTTGCGCGGGCTCTTGTTGCAGATCCTGATATCGTTCTTCTGGATGAGCCGTTCGGCGCTCTCGACGTACTGACCCGCAGAAGCCTTCAAAAGGAGTTTGCTTCAATGGTTCGGGAGATGGGCAAGACCGCAGTATTCGTCACTCATGACTTGCACGAAGCCAAGCTGCTTGGGAATCGGATAGCGCTGATGGAAAAAGGGAAGATCGTGTTTCTCGGAACTCCAGACGAGTTCTCCGGCTCCGATCTGCCGCTGGCGACAGCTTATCTCGAAACCATCGCCGTGTGATCCTGTCACGGCCGGTCTTCCGCGTAGTGAGAAGTAGTACGACCCCGAATCTTGCCGTAAATAACACGAGACATTAAACTTAACCAGATATGAAGGCCGCCTTGTTTATCTCCCTTGCGATAATGGTTTATTCCCTGCAAGCGCTTGCTCAGACCGCCGCTGAGTTCTCCGAGTTATGGGAAAAAGAACACGCGTCAGACAAGTTCCCGTCCAATGTTCGCCATAAGGATCTCCTTAAACACCTTCAGGACCTCAAGAAGCTCAACCTGAAGGTCGATGAGGTGGGCAAAAGCGCCCAGGGCCGCGAGATCTTTCAGATCGAGTGGGGTAAGGGGCCGAAGAAGGTATTTATGTGGTCGCAGATGCATGGCGACGAGCCGACCGCTACACCTGCACTGATCGACATGTTCGCCTTCCTTCAAAAGAATCGTGATAAAGACTGGGTCAAGGAGATCGAGAA
>JAQSDP010000361.1 GCA_029945985.1 bacterium
CTACCTCATGTATCCCGGGAACGACGGCGAAATGTCTCAGAAAATTCAGCGGCTGATCGAAACGATCGACGTCGCCAACGTGCTGACGGATCCGCTGACGCGCGCAGTCGAAGATCTGCTGCGTGTGACGGCGGCCGACATCGATTCGGATGAGGCCTCGGTGCTCGTCCGCGACGGCGACGAAGGCGATCTGCGGTTCCTGTCAGCGATCGGCAAGGTGGCTGAGCAGTTGATCGATATCAAGGTCCCCGCGGGAAAGGGGATCGCCGGGTTCGTACTTTCGTCGGGGCAGCCCATCGCGGTTTCAAACGTGGTGGAAGATTCGACGTTCTATGCCGAGATCGACAAGGCGACCGGATATTCGACTGAGATGATCCTCGCGACGCCGCTGCGGCATGACGGCGAAACAATCGGTGTGCTCGAATATATCAACCGCCGCGGCGACCCGCCGTATACGCCGTTCACGCCAGATGAGATGGATCGCGCCGGGCGATTTGCCGATGCGATCGCGTCGCTTGTATATGCGTATGAATCGGCGAAACTCTTACGCGATCTCGGGGACAAGATCGTCGAAGATAAAGATGGATACGACATCGACGAGATCCGCTCGTGGCTGGCGGAATTTCGCGGCGGTGCCGAGCATCGCGAGATGATGGACCTGGCGGTGATGGTCCGAGAGATAGCAGGCCGCGGCGAATCAGAGCGGCAGATGTGCCGTGCAATGTTAGAAGCCGTCATGCGGTATACGGACTCGCAAACCGAAGGGAGCTTTTTGCAATCCGAATGACGCCAGTCGAACAGATCCAGCAACAGGGCGATCTCTCACGGTCCGGATTCTTCCGGTTTGAGGATGGGTGGCGCGGCGCGACCGGAAAGGGCGTTTCGGTCGCGATCATCGACAGCGGGATCGACGTGCTGCATCCGGATCTGGCGGGGAAGGTAGCTTCTTCGGTCGAGGCTCGCGTTGACAATAAGAAAGTCATTTTCGATCCGTCAGATGACGGGGATTCGGCTGGTCACGGGACTGCTTGTGCCGGCATTATTGCCGGAATCGCACCAGATGCGGAACTTCACAGCATCAAGGTACTTGGTGCCGGCGGGCTCGGCGACGGGATGGCGTTCATGGCGGGGCTTGAGTGGGCGATCAAGCAGAAATACCGCGTCGTCAATCTTTCTCTCGGAACGACCAAGCCGCAGTTCTTCGCGCCGCTTCACGATCTGCTCGACCGTGCATATCAGGCCGGCTGCATCGTAGTGGCTGCTGCTAACAATTTGCCGCAGCCGAGCTTTCCGTCGGTTTTCTCTTCTTCGCTGATCTCAGTGATCAAGAGCGATCAGACCGATCCGCTAAACTTCGGATTTCACTACGGCGAGGTTATCGAACTCACCGCACCCGGCGTCAACGTCCGAACGCCCTGGCCCGGAGGCAGCTATCGCAACCTAACCGGCAACAGTTTCGCCTGCCCGCATATTGTAGGCGTCGTGGCGTTGCTGCTCGAGAAGCACCCGAACCTCACGCCGTTCCACGTGAAGTCAGCATTGCATTCGATCGCGATGGAAAATCAACTTTCGTAGAGATCAGTCCTCGCCGATGTCTTCGTTCCACACTTGGGGATTGGTGGAGATGTAGTCGCGGAGTATTGCGACGCATTCATTTGAGTTTAGGTTGATCACCTCGATTCCGTTTTCTTGGAGCCAGTCGACACCGCCTTCGAAATTTACGGATTCGCCGACGATGACGGTGCCGATGCCGAATTGGCGGACGAGGCCGCTGCAGTACCAGCAAGGAGCGAGTGTCGTGACCATGATGATGTCGCGATAGGAGCGCTGGCGGCCAGCGTTGCGGAAAGCGTCGGTCTCTCCATGCAGAGAAGGATCGCCGTCCTGCACACGCCGATTGTGCCCGCGGCCGAGGAGCGTGCCATCGCTTGCGAACAAGGCTGCGCCGATCGGGATGCCGCCCTCGGCGAGTCCTGCCCGGGCTTCTTCGATCGCGATGCTAAGCAGTTGCTGCGGATCTAATTTCATTACCTTCCGTGCGGACGGGAGCCGAATCTCGAAGGCAGAAACGGTAGCCAAGGAATATGAGAATAATACCGACGAATTCGCCGACGTAGAGAGCCTCCACCATTCCGGCCTTTGCCATCCCTCCGCCGACACCCGGCAGAATTGCCCCGATCGTGATCAGGATATTTCCGACTGCACGATTCTTCCCCTCGGGTAATTTGAAGAACTTGTAAGCGCTCAGAGCCGCGGACCCGATCAGGAATATCGCGCTGTAGCCGTTGATGAAGGGCGTGAGCAGGCGTACCCATTGCCATTCGAGAGACGCTCCGCTCGGGCGGAACCCTTCCAAAAGACTCTCGTTGACCGGCGAGAGAAATACGCATATCGACGCGAAGATGATGAAGGGAACAGTGATCGCGGAGAGAATGTTTGCCTTCCGGTTCTTTAGGTGGAGATATACCGAACCCTGTGCCAGCGGGTATCCGCCGAGTATCGCTCCCGCGACGTACCAGGACTTGTTGAGCATCGGCGTATTGCCAAACAACGTGATGACGCTCTCGAAGAAGGTCCCGACTCCATACGTAAACACGCCGATCGACCACCAAAGAAGATGGTTCCCACCCCTTTGCAGATACCTGCCAAAGATATTCGCCAGGAAGAAAGCCGAGAAAACGGTCGTCAAGATGGGAAGGTAATGTACGATATGCAAACCGCTAAAGACGTTTTCCATTCTTCCTAATCTAATCTGTCTACAGACGTTTCGGAAGTAAGCCTAGTCACCGAGCCCCAGTACGGAGATGTAAGCCGAACTAATCCCTTTGCAGAGCTGGAATTCCCGTTGCAGTTCTAACTTTCGACTTCAAAATGCTCGGGGTGGGCGCCTTTTCGAGGCATTATAGTGCGGAAGAGAAACCATATGACCCCGTGAGCGACGAAGGCTGCTGAGAGAATAAGAAGTAAGTACTGCGA
>JAQSDP010000362.1 GCA_029945985.1 bacterium
GGGCAAGGGGCTCGCGGCGAGTTCGATCGGCTGTTTGCTTGAAGCTCGCGGGCTGAAGGTTCAGATGATGAAGCTTGATCCGTACATCAACGTTGATCCGGGAACAATGTCACCGTTTCAACACGGAGAGGTTTTCGTGACCGATGATGGAGCGGAAACCGACCTCGACCTAGGCCACTACGAGCGATTCACGCACGCTAAACTCTCGCAGGCTAACAACTGGACAAGCGGACGGATCTATCTTTCCGTTATAGAGAAAGAGCGCCGGGGTGATTATCTCGGCAAAACTATCCAGGTTATTCCACATATCACTGACGAGATCAAGAAGGCCGTTCGAACTGTAGCGGATGAGCATAATCCGGATGTGCAAATAGTCGAGATCGGCGGGACAGTTGGCGACATCGAATCTCTTCCGTTCATGGAAGCTATCCGACAAATGGGAAATGAGGAGGGACGTGGCAACGCGATCTTTATCCACGTAACGCTTGTCCCTTATATCGCTGCCGCGGGTGAACTGAAAACGAAGCCGACACAGCACAGCGTCCGAGAGCTGCGTGAGATTGGTATTGCCGCGGATATTTTGCTTTGCAGATCGGATCGGCCTATTTCAGTAGATATGCGGCGGAAGATCGCATTGTTCTGTAATGTCCAAGAGAATGCCGTCATATCGGCCCTCGATCTCCCGACTATTTATGAGGTTCCGCTCGCCCTGCACGAGCAAGGGCTCGACGACCTGATCTCGAAGGATCTTGGGATGATTGATCAGTTTCCGTCGGCCGACCTAAAGGACTGGCGTGACCTCGTCGCTACCATCAAAGATCCGTCAGGCGGAACCGTGAAGATCGCGATCGTCGGCAAATACGTCGAACTTGAGGATTCTTATAAGTCCCTGCGAGAGGCTTTAACGCACGCGGGTGTTGCGAATGATCTGCGAGTGAACGTGAGCTGGCTTGAGTCGGAAAATCTGATGAAGGACAACTATGAGAACGAACTCCAGGATTACGACGCTATTCTGGTTCCCGGAGGTTTCGGGAAGCGCGGTATTTCAGGGATGCTGCGGGCGATCAGATATGCCCGCAAGTCCGGAACGCCATATTTTGGCATCTGTCTAGGAATGCAGACTGCCTGCATTGAGTTCGCCAGAAATGAATGCGGCCTGCGCGATGCTGATTCGACTGAATTTAATGAGGAAACGCCGTTTCCGGTGATCTTTAAGCTTCGGGATCTCGTGAACGTTGATGAACTAGGCGGAACAATGAGGCTTGGTGCCTGGGACTGCAACCTTAAGGGTGACTCACTGGCTAGTCAGGTCTATCACGGAGCGGAAATGATCAGCGAGCGTCACCGCCATAGATACGAATTCAACCCGGAATACAGATCCGTGTTGGAGAAAGAAGGTCTGGTCTTTAGCGGTATCTCGCCGGACGGGAAATTCGTCGAGATGGTGGAGCTTCCCCGAGACGTTCATCCGTACTTCATCGGCTGTCAGTTCCATCCCGAATACAAATCAAAGCCGCTTGACCCGCATCCGCTGTTCGTAGAGTTTGTGAAGGCGGCATGGGAGAATCGCCTTAAGAGCGAGAACCTTGATCACGATATAGCGAGCGATAAACAGCTCGAAATGCCCGAAAGATCAGAGGTCTCGGTGGACGAATAAAGGTCATAGAGGTGTGCTAATCTGAGTTCTTAATATGAAGTCTTTCCAGGTTGGAAACGTTTCCTTCGGTAACGGCGAACTGTCTTTCCTTCTCGGTCCGTGTGTCGTCGAGTCTTATGACCACGCCATGAAGATGGCGACGTCTATCAAGGGGATATGCGAGCGGGTCGGCGTGGGGTTCGTTTACAAGTCGTCTTTCGATAAGGCTAACCGAAGCTCAATCGAGAGCTTCCGAGGCGACGGCATGGATCGCGGTCTCGAGATCCTTGCTAGGGTGAAGCAAGAGGTGGGCGCTCCGGTGGTAACGGACATCCACGAGCCCTGGCATGCTGAGAAGGCATCCCAGGTTGCGGATATTCTTCAGATCCCGGCATTCCTGTGCAGGCAAACAGATCTACTCGTAGCAGCAGCGAAGACCGGCAAGGCCGTTAACGTTAAGAAGGGCCAGTTTCTCTCACCGTGGGATGCAAAGAATATCGTCGAGAAGCTCGATACCGCAGGCTGCGAGAAGATCTTGCTGACAGAGCGCGGAGCTAGTTTTGGCTACAACAATCTTGTCGTTGACTTCCGCTCGTTCCCCGTAATGCGCTCGTTCGGAGTTCCTGTTGTATTCGATGTAACCCACAGCCTGCAGCTTCCTGGGGGATTAGGTAAAGCAACGGGCGGACAGTCGCAGTACATCGAAGACTTTGCACGAGCGGGAGTGGCGTGCGGTGTCGATGCTGTATTTATGGAAGTACATGACAACCCCGCTGAAGCACCGAGCGACGGACCAAATCAATTACCGCTCAGTCGCTTGGAAGTTCTTCTCTCGAAGCTAAAACAGATTCACGCCCTTGTAAATGATCAATAATCTTCAAACCCGCGAAGGATCCCAGATGACAGTTCCATCTTGGCTCGTTGTTTTAGTTACGCTCTTCTTGAACTGTGCTAGTGCTCGCGCACAGGACGACACTCGCGTTTCGGCGACGTGGCAGGTTCAAAAGTACGATATCAATGCGACACTTCCTCAAAATGAGGCTGACAGAAACCTCGCGGTCAAGGCGAAGATCGAAGCTCGTAATGCCTCTGCCAGGCCCGCTTCGACAATGACCCTGCGGATAAGCACGGCCGCCGATATCTCTTCCGTAGAGGTCAACGGGTCGTCAAGCGAGTTTTCGAAACGTGAAGAGAAGACGGGAACTGGAAGCCTTCAGCAGATCGTTGTTCGAATGCCTGCGGTTGCCTCAAGTGGGACTGCGACGGTCGAGGTGACGTATCGCCTTGCCGTCAAAGATAACTCGGGACTCGCCGCCATCTCGTCGACAGGGG
>JAQSDP010000363.1 GCA_029945985.1 bacterium
AGGGCAAGCGACTCGACGTCGCGGCCGGTGACGATGGCGCCGATGACGATGCCGGTGTTGCAGAGCGCAAATATCGGCAGAATGACAAAGGCAACCGGCATGTGCAAGAGATTTTCGAGTTGATACGAGGGCGATTCCTCGTCATCTTCCATTTCAGACGAGGGAATTGCGAACGCGAGCAGAACTCCGGCAATCGTAGCGTGAACGCCGGATTTTAACATTAGGAACCACACCAACGCCCCGGCAAGCAAATAGACAACTAGCGATGTAATCACGAAGAATCGCGCCGCCGCCGCGAGCAAGGCCAAAACAAGGAGAGCTCCGATGAGGTACAGAGCGGAAAGCTCGGCGGTGTAGAACACGGCGATCACGACGATTGCAACCAAATCGTCGATAACCGCGAAAGCGACGACAAAAACCTTTAGGGACGCCGGAACGCGGTTGCCCAAAATCGCAAGAGCGCCGAGTGCAAACGCGATGTCGGTCGCCATCGGTATACCGATTCCGGCCTGTGTCGAAGACCCGGTGTTCAGGACGAAATGGATCAACGCAGGAAGAATGATCCCGCCGGCGGCGGCAAAAATGGGCAGAAGCGCGTTCTTAAAATTCGAAAGCTCGCCGTTATAAAGCTCGCGCTTCAGTTCCAAACCTATGAGCAAGAAGAAAATTGCCATCAACCCATCGTTGATCCAATGCTCGACGCTCAACCGCCCAATGTAGTTGCGCCATATGCTCAAATAATTCTCGCCCAGGATCGAGTTGGCAGAAATGAGCGACACGGCGGTGCATACGATCAGCAATATCCCGCTCGATTTCTCGGAGTCGAAAAACGCCTTGAACGATCTTGATAATTTTCTTTGTACAATTCCCATCAGAGCTTATTCCGGTTTTCGCGGAGTGGTGGCACTGAGATATTTCACCCTTTCGATATCTCCGTCGCGGGTGCCCGTCTTGTCGTGAAACAAAACTACTGAATGCGGATACGGCATGTCTATTCCAGCTTCGTCCAGCGCGAGCTTGATGCCGGTTGCTACGCGATCGCTTGTGAGGCGAACATCCGCTTTTTTAGATTTCGTCCAGAATAATACTTTCAAATCAACTGACGAAGGAGCAAGTGCGACGACGTTAGCTGAAGGCTCCGGCTCCTTCAAAACGCCTTCCGTTCTTTCAAGCACAGCCATTATCGCTGACCGTGCTTTTTCAATTGAGTCTTGATAGCCGATACCGACGGCCAGACTGGCGCGTCGGCGGTCAAAAGCGGTGCGAACCAGGACGGCGTTTGTATAAATATCGCCGTTCGGAATGACGGCACGTTCGCCGTCATATGTTTTTATCCTGGTCGAGCGGACGTTGATCTCCTCGACGGTTCCGTCGAATTCGCGAAACTTTATCTGATCGCCGACGACAAACGGTTTGCGCCAAAGAATGAGTATTCCGGCGAAAAAGTTTTGCAGTACATCCTTGAAGGCAAAACCGACTGCTACCGAGGTGAGGCCCAATCCCGCAATCAGGTCGCCGGGCTGAAAGGCGGGAAATACAACCACTGCGGCGACAAGAACACCGAGGACCGTGATAACAAAGGATGCCAATCGACCAAGCAGATTGGCGAGCGTAACATCGAGTCGTGTGCGTTCGCCCGCCGCGTTGACCGCACGGTTTACCAGTCGAGCAATCACCAGAAATACGAGAAAAACGATAACCCCGGCGACAATATACGGCAGACGATAGAGAAGTGCGTTGACCATCCCCAAGATGGAATTCCAAATCACATCGAGGTCAAATGATCCGTTTGCGGGCTCGTTTTGAAATAGATAAATAACCATAGATTCCCCTTGCAATCGGATTTACAGCCTGGAAGCTTTCCTCAAGTCTCTCACTCTGTCCGAGATACGTCCCTTTTCGTATTCGGTTGAGAGGGATTGATCAGCAAATTGAGCGACAAGTTGAATCTGTGTTTCGATAACGGCGCGTCTGCTTTGACTTTGACAGCGTTCGGCGACATAGAAAAGCGTGGTCAGCATTCGCTCAAAGATCGCCGCATTCGCTTTTCCGCTAACGCGAATTTGATCGAATGCAGTCTCTACAAATTCCTGAAAAGTCGGCGCAATAGTTATAACCCTCGGCACGCCTTCATGCGTACGAATGCGGGCGGGCATTGTCCGACGGGCGAGGCTGCCGGTAATTTCTCCGAGTTTGTCTAGACAGTTGATCGCGGTCGTCGTGTCGTTTATGCCGGGGGAAAGAGCTTTGAGGGCGATATCGACGATCTGCCGAATTCCGACGCCCACGTCCTGCTCGATTGTGCGATGCAGCGCAAGACTAAAAAATCCGCTTATCCTTTCGGCCGCTTCTTTTCCCATTGGCACGTCGATTTGCCCGGATTCAGTATCCGCCGCAACTTCAACCAGAGCAGAACCGGTACCGGCAAACTGGCCGATTCCCCTCCGCATTCGAATCAGGAGTCTGTTTTCCGTGGCAAATTCGAGAAGGCCGTCTACATCGGCATCTTGTACGTAACCGCTGTTTGTAGCCGGAACCTGCTGCCAGTTATTCAACTCCTCGGCAGTGGAGGTCTCATCCTTTTCTTCATCGGTGGCCGCTTCTCCTAATTCGTCGGGGAACAGATTCTCTACGGCTTCCTTTGTTTCGTCGGTTATATTGTCGAGGATCGTCGTAATTTGCAGTGAATCAGCAATATGATGAATAAAGAAAATCAGGACAAGTACACCACCGATGGCAAGCACCAGCCCGGTCATCACCGCGATCGACGGCACGAACTTAAGTTCGTCGCCGCCGCGAATCGTTCTTAGCACGACAAGGCAGAACGTGAAAACCGAAACAAAATAACCGAGTACGAACTGATTTGCACGATCGCGCATAAAGTTGCGGAAAATGCGTGGTGTGAATTGAGACGAGGCTTGGGTAACGGCGTTGAGCGTGAGAGAGAACGCAAGGGCCGCGACC
>JAQSDP010000364.1 GCA_029945985.1 bacterium
AGGATGACGGTATCGAGCGCTTCTGTTGCGTTTCGCGTCAGGGCAAGTTCATCCCCCGGAACACCGAGAATGCGAGCCAGCCCGCCGGTAACCTTTGGCTTGGTCGTATCTTCGTAAAGTGTTTCGAGTCGCTTGCCGGGAAGCTGCTCTACATACTTCGCCTTTTCTGCCAGGTCCTCGAAAACTTCCCTAGATACGGGGTTGCAGTAGCCATGATCCAGGTTCATCACGCCAGGCGGCAGGTCAAATCCTTTCCTGATTTCCGCCCAGAAGGTTTCGTCACGCGCAACGTCGTCGGGGTCTAGATCTTTCAGGTTAATCAAAAGCGAGTCTAGCGATGGCAACACCTCGCCCCGGATCGTGGCAACGACGCCGAGCGCTGCACTTCCCGCAGCCAACGTTGTGAGGAATGTTCTTCTGGAAGGTCGTTGCATTCTTTCTCCTAGTTATTAGGCAGTAAGGCAGCGATGCGCAGGGGGCCGCCCGACCCGCCTTTGATCTTCATTGGGAATGCGAATACGTGAAAGCCCTTCGCGGGCAGTTTGCTCATATCGCCCACGTTTTCGAATGCGGGAATGTTGTTGGTCATAAGGGCGACGTGAGTTTCAAACTTTGTCGATTGGCCGTAGTCGATGCTGGCGGTGTCGATCCCGATGGCTTTGAACTTGCGATTCTCTACAAGCCATTTCGCGGCGTCGGGATGCAGGCCGGGGAAGCGCAGATCTTTGACTGCATCAGTGCCTTTTTGATCGGTGCCTAAGTATGTTTTCTTGTCCGGCCAGCGGGACGCAAACCCTGTCTGGAGCAGGATGATCGCCCACTCAGGGATCTTTCCGTTTGCCGTTTCCCATGCCTGGATGTCCTCAGTCGTGATCTGGTAATCGACGTTGCCCGCGGCCTTTGCCCTTACATCGATCTTCACTGCGGGGCCGACAAGTTGGCCAATGTCTATCTGGTCGACGGTTTTCTTGCCTTCCGCGAAATGTATCGGCGCGTCGAGGTGTGTACCGCCGTGTTCCGCGCCGGAGAAGTTGTAAGCTGAGTAATAAAAGCCGGCTTCGGTCTTGCCTTCCGCAACCGTCGTGCGTTTGAACGGTTCGGCGGTGACCCAGTAGATGGTATCGTCGCCGAAGTCGTGTGATAGATCGACCCAGGTGCCCGCGAGCGGGTACTTCGCCGGTTGAACACAACTGAGAGTTAAAAGAGCAAACAGAAACAGAGCGGAAAGTTTCTTCATTGTGCGTGTCTTCTCTACTTCAAAGTCTTCAACTTTTTGAGATCAAATCGTTCACCAGTCTTCAGAAAACTCAGAGAGAACGGTTGGGTCCCTTTCTTTGAACTAACGAACATCACCTGAGTTTTTCCAACCACGGTCAGCCGGCGATTGTCTTCTATCAGAACGGATGTGTCTTCATCTATCCCGATCCCAAGCGTCCGCGGACTGGCGATGATCAATCCAAAGAGTCGATTGTGTCGCTGCCGAACCAGGAAATGCTGGTCAAATATTACATTGGGTAGCAGTCCCAGCCCTCTGCGGACGCCAACCTTGCTTCCGTCAAGCACCTTAAGATCCGCCTCGCCCGTCATCATTGGGTCGGACATTACCGCTGCACCGGCGCTCGTCCCTCCGAAGGGCGTGCCGGAATTGTACTTGGATTTCATCATCTGAAAAAGCTCTTCGTCGGACAGGACATCCATGATCCGGTTTTGGTCGCCGCCTGAAAAGAATACGCCGGTCGCGCTGTTCAGTTGCTCGACCAACTTCGCACGTTTCTCGGCGTCCAGAGGTCGAATCGGGGCGTGCTCGACGAGTCCCGCATTGGACGTTTGCAATGCCTTTTCAAGGGAGGCATAGCTCTCGTCCGGAACGCCGCTCGCCCACGTGATCACGAGGATCCGCGATTTCGCTCCGCCGCTCCATTCGACGAATTTCTTCATCGCATGCGGAGGACGCTCGCCTCCGCCGATGACGAGAAGGCGCTGCTGAGCGATCGCAGGAACGGCCAGCAACAAAAGAACGACAAGGATTCTTTTCATATAGATCGTTAATAGAGCGACGGCTCGCACTTCGGCCGGGTCTTCCAACGTTTATGTATCCACAGCCATTGATCCGGATATTGGCGGATGATCTTCTCGATCTCTGCCGTATATGCCGCCGTTGTAGCGACGATGTCGCCTTCCCGATCCCCTGTATTCACCGGCTCGACCGCCTGGCCGTGGACGATCTTGTATTTGCCCGCGTCATGATCATAGACGCAAAAGATCGGAAACAGTATCGCGTTTGTTCGGATCGCGAGCGTCGCCGGGCCCGCTGTCGTGCAAGCTGTCACATCGAAGAACGGAACGAAAACACCTTCTTTCGGGTGAGCGTTCACGTCGGCGAGAACGCCGATGATCTGTCCCTCGCGAAGAAGGCGGATTGCCGTTCGGGCGGAGTTGGTCTTGTTGAGCGGCGTATTTCCGAACCGGGTACGCATCGCGACTGTCAGATCTTCGATCAGTGGATTGTCGATCGGGCGTGCAAGATACGACATCGGCTCATGCCACACCGCGAAAGCTTGAACGAGTAATTCCCAGTTTCCCAGATGCCCGGTAGTGATAAGCACGCCGCGCTTTTCGCGTTTGATCTGCTCGTAAAGACCCCGGGTGTATTCGTCGAATCTAAAGTCAACCATGGACGCCATCTCATCCTTCGAATATTTGGGAAACTGGCTGATTTCCCCGAGCACTCTACCGAGATTTTCGAACGTCCCACTAAGAAGCTGCTTTCGTTCGTCGTCCGCCATGTGAGGGTACGCAATATTCAGGCTCCGCATTCCGGCTTTCCGCAATCCGCCCAGCAGCCTAAATCCAAGCCCTGCTACGCCGATAGACATCCAAAGAGCAAGCCTGCGCGGGAGAACACCGAGGAAGCCCAGCAGAAGGCTGACCGCCGAATACTCCGCCCAGAT
>JAQSDP010000365.1 GCA_029945985.1 bacterium
CGTTCATTCTGTTCGCATTTCGCCCCGGCTCCCGCGACAAGATCCTAAAGTACGCAGCGTGGGCGGCGATGGCTATCATGACGGTTTTGCTATGGATGCACGGCAACTCAGGCGGATGGCAATTCGGGTATCGTTATTGGATGGTTTGCCTGCCCTGGCTCTTCGTCATACTTCTTGAAACTTCACCAAAGGCCATTTCGCCGCTCGAGTGTGCCGCGTATATCTTCTCGTTCATCGCCAACGCCTACGCCATCTGGCTGTTTAATTGGACAAGCTATCTCCGGCCGTAATCAAATAGGTTTGCAATGTTCTTAGATCTCACGCCCCTCCGGGTCTCGCGCGACTATCGGCTGCTGTTCTTCGGCCAGTTGATCTCGTTCTTCGGCTCGATGATGACGTTCATCGTCGTGCCGTGGCAGATGTACCAACTGACCCAGTCTTCTGCCATGGTGGGTTACATCTACCTGGCGGAATTCGTGCCGATGGCGATCCTCGCTATCGTCGGAGGAGCGTTGGCCGACTATTTCGATAAGCGGACGCTGCTGCGGTACACCGAGCTTGGGCAAGGTCTCGCCTCAGCGGTCCTGTTGGCAAATTCGCTGCTGCCGAATCCGCAAGTGTGGGTTTTGTTTCTGTGTGTAGCCATCCACGCGGGGCTCGCAGCCATCCAGCGCCCGGCTTTCGAGTCCTTCATTCAGAAGGTCGTGCCGGCAGAACACATGGCGGCAGTGATGGCCCTGAATTCGATCCGATGGAGCGTCGGAGCAATCGTTAGCGTGTCGTTCGCCGGAATTGTCGCGGTAACCCTCGGACCGGCAGTGGCCTATGCGTTCGATCTCGTAACGTTTGCCGGAACGATATACGCCGTTTACGCGATCGCCGCGGTCCCATCGCCCGAAAATGCCGAAAAGCCTAGTTGGGCCGGGATCAAAAAGGCCTGGAAATACGCTTTCTCACGCAAGGAGCTCCTGGGCACTTACTTCATCGATATAGCAGCAATGTTCTTCGCGATGCCGCAAGCTTTGTATCCTGCATTGGCGGTCTACTACGGCGAGCAATATGTGGGATTCTTCCCGGCGGCGATAGCGGGCGGTGCGTTGTTGGCTAGCCTGACGTCCGGCTGGACGAAGAAGGTACACCGGCACGGTGCTATGGTGATCGGGTCAGCCACGCTGTGGGGCGTTGCGATCCTATTCTTCGGGATGGCCGATAGTCTTGTGCTTGCGCTCGCGTTCCTTGTGATGGCCGGGTTCTTCGATATGATTTCCGGCATATTCCGAGGGGCGATCTGGAATCAGACGATCCCTAACCAGCTTCGCGGACGGCTCGCGAGCATCGAGATGATGAGCTATCTCACCGGCCCAATGCTTGGCAGCGCGAAAATGGGCATTGTCGCCGAAAGCGTTGGCATTCGCTGGGCTCTTATCTCCGGCGGCATTCTGTGCATAGTCTCCGTTCTTGCTACGGCCCTTTTCCTTCCAAGCTTCTTTACTTACGACGGCAGGGAAGGAATAAAGCAGAGAGAGCTTGAGGAAGCCGAAATGGCGGAGTTCGGGCGACTCTCCCAGTCCGAGTTCTAATTCGGGATAAAACCATTGACATTTGCAAAGATCAGCTCTAGTATATAACCAACAAGTTATTGAACGAATGAGTTATACGCAGGCACAATCAAGACGGCTGGATGCAACCTTCGCGGCGTTGGCCGATCCCACGCGGAGGGCGATCCTCGCCAGGCTTGCGAGCGGCGAGGCATCCGTAAACGATCTGGCGAAGCCTTTCAAGATGAGTCAGCCGGCGATCTCAAAGCACCTGAAAGTGCTAGAGAATGCCGGTCTTATATCGAAGGGCCTTGATAAACAGCGGCGGCCGCGGCGGATCGAGGCGGCCCCGCTAAAGGTGGCGAATGAGTGGATCGAGAGCTACCGGCAGTTTTGGGAGGTCAGGTATGAGCATCTCGATACGCTGCTCGAAGAGATGAAGATCGAGGCAAAAAGAAAGTCGAAACGAAAGGAGAAGAAGAAATGAAGGTAACGGTAGAAGCGAAGGGCAACAACGAGTTGGTGATAAGCCGGGCGTTCAACGCCCCGAAAGATCTGGTTTTTAAGGCTTACACTGAGTGCAAATATTTGAAGCGATGGCTGTCCGGTGCGGAAGGCTGGAGTCTGGACGTGTGTGACGTCGACCTAACAGTCGGCGGCAAGTATCGATGGGTCTGGAAGAAGGGCGAGATCGAAATGGGCGCGGGCGGCGAGTATCGCGAGCTCTCACGGCCCGACCGGATCGTCTGCACTGAGCAGTTCGACGATCCGTGGTATGCCGGCGAGGCGATCTCGACGCTCACTTTAGAAGAAAAAGACGGCGTCACGACTCTGACGAATACGATGTTGTACGTTTCGAAAGAGGCTCGTGATACTGTTCTGCAGTCGCCGATGGAAGAGGGGCTGTCGCTTAGTTACGATCGACTCGAGGCATTGCTCGCGGAATCGGCTCAAGCTGCGGGCTCGGGAGAATAACACACCATGGAAGACGGAACACGAGCTTACAACGATGCTCTTTCGCAAAGCGACTGGGCGATCTGCGACCTGCTTGCGGAGGAGATCGAGCGCAGTTTGCCGAAAGCTGAGAACAAGGTTTGGCACGCCCATCCGGTGTGGTTTCTGGATGGTAATCCGATCGTCGGCTATAGCAAACAGAAGCCCGGTGTCAGACTGATGTTCTGGAGCGGCGCCGATTTCGACGAAGGAGCCCTGAACGTTCCGCCGAAAAAATTCAAGGACGCCTCCATCTTCTACAACGACGTTTCGGAGATCGACACGAAGGCACTGAAGCGCTGGCTTCGCAAATCGAAAGATATTCAATGGGACTATAAGAACATTATGAAGCGTAAAGGGCGGCTTGAGCGGCTCAAGTAGCGTCTGCGTTTGATGGTAATATGAGGAGGCTTC
>JAQSDP010000366.1 GCA_029945985.1 bacterium
TTACGAGAATCGAACCAGATATTAGATTTGCGTGGGCCGCCATCCTTTAATCATTCTAACCGCTGTCCGTCGGTTTTGGTAGATGGCGGGGTTTTGCTCAGTGTGCTTATTTGGCATAATCTCCCTTAACTCAGATGACATCCGAACAGATCCTTCAACATTTCCAGGATACGAACGCGCTGCTGGACGGGCACTTTCTCTTATCGAGCGGCCTGCACAGCCCTAAATATCTGCAGTGTGCACTCGCCTTGCAGTATCCGGCCGACGCCGAGAAATTCGGCCATGCGATCGCCACGCATTTTGTAAACGAGGATATCCGGACCGTCGCTTCGCCCGCGATCGGCGGGCTTGTGGTCGGCTACGCGACCGCCGCAGCGTTGAACACTCGATTCCTGTGGACCGAGCGTCAGAACGGTGAAATGACACTTCGTCGAGGATTTTCGCTGACGCCCGGGGAGCGAATCTTGGTCGTTGAGGACGTGATCACTACCGGCGGTTCCACCCGCGAATGCATCGCCGCACTTACCGCCGCTGGAGGCGAAGTCGTGGCAGCCGCGTCTATCATCGACCGCTCTAACGGCGCCGCCGACGTTGGAGTTCCGCGGATCTCACTCGTCAGCCTTGACGTACCCTCCTATACCAAAGATAAATGCCCAATGTGCTTTGGTGGCGACGGCCCCGTTAAGCCGGGCAGCAGAACAGCCGCGTGAATTTCAAACTATTGATCCAATACGACGGCACTGACTTCCACGGTTGGCAGGTGCAGGAGAATGACCGGACCATCCAGGGCGAACTGGAGCGGGTGATCGGGACCTTGGAGGGCAGGCATGTCGGGGTTAACGGTTCGGGGCGGACGGACGCGGGTGTGCATGCTGAGGGTCAGGTCGCAAATGTACACATGGTGAAGCCGTTCACACCGGAACGGCTTCGCGCCGCGATCAACGGAAATCTGTGGCGAGACATCCGGGTGATGACCGTTGAGACAGTGTCTGACCATTTCCACGCCAGGTTCTCGGCGAAAGGTAAGACGTACGTTTATCGCGTGGTCAACGCGCCGGTCATGTCACCGTTCTGGCGAAGGTTCGCGGCTTTCGAATCTAAGCCCCTGAACCTGACCGCGATGATAGAGGCCTCGCGGATCTTCTTAGGCGAACACGATTGGACAGCCTTCTCGTCGGCGCAAGGTGACAGCGAAAACAAGGTCCGCAACATAACGGAACTTACGATCCAGTCGACGTGGGACGCCCGGGCGAGTGCGAATTTCATCGAATTTCGCGTGTCAGCTAACGGCTTTCTACGATACATGGTCCGCTCGCTCGTCGGCACTTTGCTCGAGGTAGGGCGGGGCGATAAGGATTCTGATACAATCCAGACGGCAATAATCACGGGCGATCGGACCTTGGCGGGCACGACCGCTCCGGCTCAAGGATTGACGCTCGTGAAGGTCGATTACTGATGTTCATTTATCACATCGTTCTTCCTGAGATATGGGAGAGGGCAAAGCATAATTCGACGTATGCGGCTGAGAGTCTTGAGAGCGAAGGCTTCATCCATTGCAGCTACGAGGATCAGTTGGATGGCGTCATCGGGCGGTATTATTCGGACGCTCCCGACCTCGTGATACTGAAGCTGGATGTGAATAAATTGACATCGAAGCTCGTGTCCGAGCCGTCGACCGGGGGTGAAGTTTATCCGCATATTTACGGACCGATAAATCTCGACGCGGTCGTCGAAGTCAGAACCAGGAGCGATAGCGACCGGGTTCCTTAAATGCATCCACACTTCACAGGCGTACTTAAAGCAAACTCGGCGGAAGCGAAGCTGCTCGAGCGAATCGATCTTGCGCGTCTTCCGCGGCACGTTGCGGTGATAATGGACGGCAACGGACGCTGGGCGAAACTGCGCGGAAAACCTCGGATATTCGGGCATCGAGCGGGAGCAGAATCGGTCAAGGCGATACTGGATACAGTCACGCGGCTGCAGATCGAGGCCGTCACGCTTTACGCATTCTCCACCGAAAATTGGAAGCGCCCGAAGGCCGAGGTGATGGGCCTGATGTCGATGCTGAAGCGATATATACGCAGCGAGATGCGCGAGGTGAAGTCGAACAATATACGGTTTCAGGCGATCGGCGACATCAAGGGTTTGGCAGAAGATGTCCAGAAAGAGATCGCATGGGCGACGGAGGAAACAAAGGCGAACACGGGCACGGTATTGAGCGTCGCGCTTAATTACGGTGGGAGATCTGAGATAGTCGAAGCCTGCCGGAAGGCGGCTGCGAATCACAACGGATCGCCGAAGGACATCACCGAAGCAGACATTGCCGCGAATCTCTACACACACGGCCTGCCCGACGTCGACCTGCTCATCCGCACCAGCGGCGAACTTCGGATATCGAACTTCCTGCTTTGGCAGATCGCTTATGCCGAGATCTACGTAACGCCGACGCTCTTCCCCGATTTCCGCCGCAAGGACATTTTCGAAGCGATCCTCGATTACCAAAAGCGTGATCGGCGATTTGGGGATGTAAAAAGTCGGAACCACCCAGCGTGAGCGGGTGGGTTCTTCGGGCGGTTTGTATACCTATGGCAGTATGGAACGACACCGACACGCCGCTTGCCTATCTCATATCCGTTCGCACTTACGGTACGTGGCTGCACGGTGACGAGCGCGGCTCGGTGGACAGATTCATGAATAAATTTGGTGCGCCGCGAATACCTCGACGCGATGCTCGGCATGAATATAATCAGAGCATCATGAAAGGTGAACCCGTAATACTGGACGGGGAGCGGCGCAGTGCGGTCGAAGACGCGATTGAAGAAGTGTGTATCCATCGAGACTGGACCTTGCTCTCGGCCAACGTCAGAACAAATCATTTTCATGCAGTAACGGTTACCCCGGGTCTAAAACCAGTCCGAGCGCTTAACGCATTCAAGG
>JAQSDP010000367.1 GCA_029945985.1 bacterium
GCTGAATCGTTTCGCGTTTACCGTTGATCGCGAACGCTTTGGAATTACCCTCGAGGACCGCCCTAAGTTCATGTTCGATACCGTCGGAGATCGAAACGCCGCCAACCACAACCGCTGAATTCTCGTCGAAAGCGATCGTCTCCGAAAGCTTGGCCGTTCGGAACGAACGAGTGGTCGCAAGCAAATGTATTGCCTCGAGCCAACTGGTCTTGCCATGGCCGTTGTCACCTAGTAATATGTTGAGGCCGGTTCCGCAGCCGGTTTTACCCCTTAGATTGCGGAAATTCCGAGCCTCGAGTTCGGTCAAAAGCATTAACAAATTTTAGCACGCACGCTTTCGCCGCAGCCCAAGCAACGGTATATTTCTGTAGACCGTCCGGTCGAAGCAGGTTCAAGCAAGTCAATTTGACTGCCCCGATTCAATTCTCTGGAGAAGAAGCAGATTAGAGATGTAGTTTAAACAAGGAATGTTGAACATTCTTTAACTACGTTATACTCTTCCGACACTCTAGAGAACACCAAATGCGAGTAGTTTCCACCATAATCATTTCACTGCTACTTTTCTCGGCCGCGTCCGCCCAGCAGAATCTTCAGGTCGGACAGGCCGCCCCTGAATTCGTAGCGCAAACTCTTGATGGCCAGACGGTTAACCTTAAGGAACTTCAGGGCAAGGTAGTCGTTCTGACTTTCTGGTCGACAAGATGTGCCATCTGCCATGCAGAGATCCCAAAGCTCAATCAGATCGTCGAGCGTTATAAGGGTCAGGACGTAGCTTTTCTTGCGTTGACGATGGAGAACGAAGCGAAGGTCAATCCATATCTCCGCAAGACTCCGTTCAATTACACGATCCTCACCAACGGATTTGGTGTTGTGCTCAAATACGCGAACATGACGAAGGACGGCGCTATCAATATGGGGTTCCCGTCGTATTTCCTGATCAATAAGCAAGGAGCGATCAGCCTGAAAACCGAGGGCTGGGACAAGGCGTCGAATATCGAGACGCAGATCTCGCGTCTGCTGACGGAATAGCTCAACCACTTTTGTGAATGTCGCCCGGCTGAGATGATTCGGCCGGGCTTCTCTTTTGGTTCAGAAGATAATCCGCAGACAGCGCGAATCCATACGAACAAATTCGAGCTCGGCTTTGGAGTTGCACAGGGAGCCGGTTTGAAACGCAATAATGCAGGATGGTGCAACGCAATTGGACGCCCAGCATCGCATTTTTACCGGGTTGCAAAGCTCTTTTTGTGCCGTTTTCGACCCGTTTCCGGCAATAGTGCCGAAAGGGCCCATCGCCGCAAACGACGTTGCGATGGAAGCGAAAGTGTTCCGGCAAAATCGGTTGTATTTTGTCGTTCGTGTCATTTAGCGTTGTTCCGGGATACGACCCGCGAACCGGGATGCAAAAGCCCACGAAAATTCGCGAAAATCGCATAAATAAATTTTGACTGAGCCACTTCCTTTGCAACGAAAGGGTTGTTATCAAGGAACGATTTGTTTATAGTTTTTCTCTTGGCCCACGTAGGCGCGCCAAGCACGGAGGGGTAGCCTAATTGGTAAGGCAGTAGTCTTGAAAACTACCGCGAGTAATCGCTTGCAGGTTCGAGTCCTGTCCCCTCCGCCATTCTTCCAAAAATTACAGTTCGGTTCTGACATTCTTCTTGCCACGAACTTCGGTTCTAGGTTACGCTGAATGAGTATTCATTCATTTAACAATGGCACGGGGTTCCAAAGAAGGCGGGGCGACAAAGGCGGTTGTTACCGACAAGCGAGAAGCGATTCTTCGCGCCGGCGTGCGCGTATTTGCCGCTAAGGGGTTCTTTAACTCCAAGGTTGCTGACATAGCCCGCGAAGCGGGCATAGCGGACGGCACCGTCTATCTATATTTCAAGAGCAAGGACGAAATACTCCATTCGATCTTCAATCGCGCGATGGCGGATTTTATCGAGGAAGGCCGGCGTGAGCTTGAGCCGATCGACGATCCGACTGAAAAGCTAATGACGATCGCGGAGCTTCACCTTGAACGGCTGAGTGCTGATCGTGAGCTGGCGATCGTGTTCCAGGTAGAGCTGCGCGGTTCGACAAAGTTTATGCAGGAATTCTCTGCGGCCGGCTTTGCCGAGTATCTCGACATCATCAAGCGAACGATCGAAGAAGGACAAGAGTCGGGAATGTTTCGCAAAGATATGAAGCCGGTCGTCTGCGCAAAGATCCTTTATGGAGCCCTCGACGAGATGGTGACCAACTGGATATTGTCCGCGAACAAATATCCGCTACCGCCGATGGCTGGCGAGGTGATGAAGATATTTCTCGGAGGTTTGCTGGTTAAATGACCGCGACCGCGACTTTTGTTTCGCCCCGCAAGGAGATCGGCCGCGGTAGCGCTCTGCTGGCTCATGAGCCGCGAACGCTCGGCGAGCTATTCAAATACGCGGCCGAGAAGTTCGATCTCATCGACGCTTTGAACTATAAGAGCAGAGGCGAATGGCAGCGGATCTCTTCGCGAACGTTCATCGAACGCTCCGGAAATATTGCTCTTGGGTTGCATTCGCTCGGACTTCGACGGGGTGACCGGGCGGCGATCCTCGCGGCAAATTCGCCAGAGTGGACGCTGGCCGACGCGGGCTGCCAGTTCGCCGGATATTTGGATGTTCCGATCTATACGACGCTGGCGCCGGCGTCGATCAAATACATCATCGACGATTCGCAGACGCGCGTTTTCTTTATCGAGAACCGCGAAATGTTCGATCGTATCGCCTACGAGATCGCAGACTGTTCGTCGATCGAGAAATTCGTATTCTTTGACGCGGCAGGTGTTGATCTCCCGAATGCGATGTCGCTCACGGAGCTGGAAGAGCTTGGTGCACGATCGCGCGGATCGCAACCCGACTTTCTTGATTCACTTTCGGCAGATATCGATCCGAGCGATGTTGC
>JAQSDP010000368.1 GCA_029945985.1 bacterium
ACGGGTTCCCGGGTTCTCGCACCCTTCATCGGCACTTCGACTTATGTATGGACAAGCCTGATCGGCGTTATACTTGGAGCTCTCAGCTTGGGGTATTGGATCGGCGGCCGAATGGCGGATCGTCTGCCGAGGAAAAGCGTTCTTGCTTCCGCTATTCTTGTCGCCTCGGGCCTGATCGCTCTCACAACACTCATCAAAGATCCGGTCCTGACCGGGATCGCCGCCTTTCCTGCCGGGCTCGAGATCAAGGCCGTCATCGCCGCTATTTTACTATTTGCTCCGGCGAGCGTTGCACTTGGCTTCGTCACACCGTACGCGGTCAAACTCCGCATGGACTCTCTTGGTGAGGCGGGGCGAACTGTTGGACGGCTCTACGCACTGTCAACTGTCGGCAGCATCGTCGGGACTTTCGCTGCGGGATTCTTTCTGTTGCCATTCCTCGGGAGTAATCGCACGCTCTACCTGATCACCGTTGCCCTGTTCTTGATCACGTTTCTCCTGATTCCTCTCCGCGTCGATCGGAGGGTCGCAGCTGTCCTGATCGTTCTCACGTTCGCGATCGCTGCCATCGAACTCACATCCTACGCAATGTATCGAACGATCGGTTTCGAGGATCTTGACACTGAGTATAGCAGGGTCCGGATCTTCCGCAGCACTGATCCGACCACGCAGCGGCCGATCGAGGCGATGACTTTCGATCCGCATTCGACTCAGTCGGCCATGTTTACCGACAGCGACGAGTTAGTGTTCGAGTACACCAGGTTTTACCACTTGATCAGTGTCTTGAAACCTGATTTTAGAAGGTCGTTAATGGTCGGCGGAGCGGGATACAGCTTTCCTAAGGACTATCTCGCGACCTATAAACACTCGGCACTAGACGTGGTCGAGATCGATCCTGCATTGACACAAATCGCCCGGCGCCGATTTCGCCTACAAGATAGCGAACGCCTTCGGATCTTTCACGAGGACGCTCGCGTGTTTTTGAACCGGGCAGATGCCAAAACCTATGACGTCGTGATGATCGACGCGTTCGGATCACTGTTCTCGGTCCCCTATCAACTGACAACGGTTGAGGCGGTCTCGCAAATTCATCGCATCCTAACGGGTGATGGAGTGGTGGTCCTCAACTTGGGATCGGCAATTCGCGGCGATGGGAGCCTGTTCTTGCAAGCAGAGTTCGCAACCTATGCAAGCGTGTTTCCGTTCGTACATCTCTTCAAAGTCCGGCCCGAACGGGTCGACGATGAACTTCAAAACCTGATCGTCGTCGCCTGCAAACGCGAATGCCTTCCAAGGTTGAACCCCGACCAGTCGATCGTTTCACTCCTCGATCGGCGTTATGCGGCCGAGTTCCCACTCACGGTTCCGGTCCTCACAGATGATCTCGCTCCAGTGGAACGTTATATGTCGATCGCACAGGCGAATCGCTAGCAAAATTCAGGTTTGAGGGAAGCCAATTCTGAACCTTCCCTCCGATCTCGTTGTATGTCAGCCGATAAACGCGACGGATTCGCCCGCGTTTAGTCAGGGCCGTCCATACCGATATTTTTTTGGGTCTAGGGCCAGGCGTTGGGACTATCAGGCGGAATCCATTTCCGTCTTCTCGACGGAAGCTCAAGGGACAACGGGCGAAGGCTCCGATATCGTGGACCGGAGCCTTCGCGCTGATTGATGAGAGCGTAACCCCAGGTGAGCGAGGGACCGATCACCACGTCGGCAAGCCGCGGAATGGTTTATCCCTTTGCGACTGCCTTTGTCTCTTCCGCTAGCTCCGGCCTCGGTGCAGCCAGCCCGAGTTCCGGAGAACGCCAAAGGTTAGAAACCAGTAGTTCGCGGATGAAGGTCATCTCCTTGGGGAGACGATCGTAGAGAGTAAAGAAGAGGTCGTCGTGCATAGCTATCTCTTTTAGCCAGATGTCGCGGTCCAGGCTCATGACTGAGTTCCACTGCTCCTTAGAGAAGTCCAGTCCGCGCCAATCTATGTCTTCGTAACGAGGCATCCAGCCAAGCGGAGTTTCGATTCCCTTGGACACACCGCGTGAACGTTCGACGACCCACTTCAGAATGCGCATGTTCTCACCGAAACCGGGCCAGAGGAACTTGCCGTCCTCGTCCTTGCGGAACCAATTGACAGAGAAGATACGCGGCGGCTCGGGGATCTGGCGGCCGAAGTCGAGCCAGTGGGCGAAATAGTCGCCCATATGGTAACCGGCGAACGGCAGCATCGCGAATGGATCGCGGCGGACCTCCCCGATGTTGCCGAATGCGGCAGCGGTCATCTCTGAACCCATCGTCGCGGCCATGTAAACGCCGAACGCCCAGTTGAACGATTGCTGGATGAGCGGCACGGTCGAGTTGCGTCGTCCGCCGAAGACAAACGCCGAAATGGGGACGCCCTTCGGCGAATCGAAGTGTTCGTCCACGACCGGGCACTGGGTTATTGGAGCGGTGAAGCGGGCATTCGGATGAGCCGCGGGCTTTTCGCTCGCGGGTGTCCAATCGTTGCCCTGCCAGTTGATGGCGTGTGCCGGAGCGTCGCCGTCCATACCTTCCCACCAGACGTCGCCGTCATCGGTGAGTGCGACGTTGGTGAAGATCGTGTTTTCTTTGATCGAATCCATCGCGTTAGGATTCGATTTGTAGTTCGTTCCAGGTGCGACGCCGAAGAAGCCTGCTTCGGGGTTGATCGCGTGGAGTCTGCCGTGTTCGTCGGGCTTGATCCAGGCGATGTCGTCTCCAACGGTCGTCACCTCCCAGCCCTCTTCCTGAAAAGGCTTGGGCGGAATCAGCATCGCGAAGTTGGTCTTGCCGCACGCCGACGGGAACGCAGCACAAACGTAGTCTTTGCGTCCGTCCGGCGATTTTACGCCGACGATGAGCATATGCTCGGCGAGCCAGCCTTGCTCGCGTCCGAGGGTAGATGC
>JAQSDP010000369.1 GCA_029945985.1 bacterium
CCGCGTAAGCTCCTTGGATGTCCTTCATGACCGGGTGTGCGACGGCGCACGACGGACACTGGAAATCCGCGAACTCTTCGATCGTTACAGTCGCGTTCGAAGGCCCGATCGCATAGACGGGCGATGCCCCCTGCGGAGCGTTAGCCGCAACCGTCGGCTGAGCACGCGGAGTGCTGTTCGCATTCGCCGCGCGATTGCCGTTCGCGGTATTCGTGGGCGGCTGCGAAGTGCTATATAGCCACGCAAAGCCTCCGACGGTTAGTGCTAGTACACCGATTATTATAGCGATCGGGGCAATGCTGCTTTTCTTCTGTGGTTGTTTTGCCATTTAAATTATCTGACTACTCTTAATCGCTTCGGCTCGGCCTTTCGCTCGCCCAGGCCCTTGATACTCTCCAATGTTCGTGCGTGGATCCCGTCTGCATCCAGCCCGAACTTGGCCAGCAACAGCCGCGGATCTCCGTGCGTCACGATCTTGTCCGGCACGCCCATCCGCACTACCTTTACCGCGTCCTGAAGGCCCTTAGATTCCAGCAGCTCCATCACCGCCGAACCGAATCCGCCGGCGAGATAAGCTTCCTCCACTGTCACGATCAGCCGGTGATGTTCGAGCAGTGAGAGGATCAATTCTTCGTCGAGCGGCTTCACAAATCTTGCGTTCACAACCGTCGCATCGACGCCGTCTTTCTCGAGCATCTTCGCCGCGTCCAAGGACGGATTCACCATCGATCCATACGCAATGACCGCTACGTCCGAACCCTCGCGGATAGTCTCTCCCTTCCCGATCTCTATGAGCCGCGGATCACGTTCAATGTCGGCGCCGACTCCGCTGCCCCGCGGATATCTGATCGCCGCGGGCCCGTCGAATTCGATCGAGGTGAGCATCATATCCCGCATCTCGGCCTCGTCTTTCGGCGCCATCAGTACGATATTGGGATACCCGCGGAAGTAAGAAATGTCCAGAAGACCGTGGTGCGTCGGACCGTCGGCACCGACTATTCCCGCACGATCCATCGCGAACGTAACATTTAGATCCTGCAGGCAAACGTCGTGGATCACCTGATCGAATCCACGCTGAAGAAACGTCGAATAGATGGCAGCCACCGGCTTCAGACCTTCGCATGCCATTCCCGCACAGAACGTTACCGCGTGCTGTTCGGCGATACCTACATCGAACGAGCGATCGGGAAATTTATCCAGCACCTTGTCGATTCCCGTACCGTCCGGCATCGCGGCGGTGATGGCGACGATCCTTTCATCCTTTGCCATCAGTTCGCACATCGTATGGCCGAAAACTTCCGTGTAAGTCGGTGGGGCGGTCTTTGCGGATTTGTGCGGCAATCCCGTCTTCGGATCGAACGGGCCCGTCGCGTGATATGCGTAGTAATTCTTCTCCGGGTTGGGGAACCCGTGGCCCTTGTTGGTCAACGCATGGACGATCACCGGCCCGTCGTCGATCTTCTTGGCCGCCTCGAGCGCTCGCACAAGATTCGGCACGTTGTGCCCATCGACGTAGCCGATGTACTTGAAACCAAGCTCGTTTACCAGAGCTCCCGGCAGCACCGCCGCGGCGATCGCGTCCTTAAACGATTTTGCCGCACGCCGCAGAGTTCCGCCGATTCCCGGCACGCTTTCAAGCGCGTCACCGATCTCTTCTTTCAGATGCTGATAGCTTTGTGCCTCTTTGATGCGATTGAGATAGCCGCTCAAAGATCCCACCGCAGGGGCGATAGACATACCGTTGTCGTTCAGGATCACGATCAACCGCGACTTTAAATGCCCGGCCTGGTTGATCGCCTCCATCGCCATGCCGCCCGCCAGCGACGAATCGCCGATCAGGGCGCAGACGTGAAAATCTTCGTTCTTCGCATCGCGTGCGATCGCCATCCCAAGCCCAGCCGAGATCGACGTCGAAGCGTGCCCGGCACCGAACGTGTCGTACTCGGACTCCTCGCGCCGCAGGAATCCCGACAGTCCGCCGTAGGTTTTTATTGTGTGAAGCTGATCGCGCCGTCCCGTCAGGATCTTGTGTGCGTAGGCCTGGTGGCCAACGTCCCACACCAGCCGGTCGCTCGGCGTGTCGAAAACATAATGCATCGCCACCGCCAGTTCGACCGCCCCTAGGCTTGCTCCGGTATGGCCGCCCACGACCGAACACGTATCAATAATGAACTGACGGACCTCGTCCGCCACTTCCTGAAGGTCCTCAACCCGCAACTGCCGCAAGTCCGCCGGGGAGTTTATCTCTGACAAAAATCTCATTTCCGGAATCTACCTTTCTTTGCTAAGCAAAGACCGCATTTTAACAATTTAGCGACGCAAAACGCCAATCAATTCGCTTCCGAAGCCTCCCTAGATGTTTGGGTACAACGAGACCTTTGTGGACGGTCCTAGGTCATCGTAGGAGTTCTTTCTGTGAATTTCTGTGATTTCCGTGTCTTCTGCGGCTGCTACTGGATCGCCTCTCGAAACGCCGAGTATGAATGCGAGATTCACCCGGCACACTCCCAACCGGTTGTATTCTGCTTATCTCTCTCAATCACACTCTTTTACATATCTTTACAACGCCGCTTCGGCTAAACGCCTTTTCACTACATCTAACGTTACGTGAAGCTAAGGCTTTTAAATTTTCCAAGAGGTACTAAAATGGCATTACGCAAGAAATTATTCACAACTACCACACTCGCAGTCGCTCTCGGAGCATTCGGTGTTTTCGCCTCGGCGCAGACCACCGAAACTCCCACGACTGACGGAACAAAGATCGAAAAAGGTGACCGCAAGGGGGGATTTGGGAACCGCGACGGCAAGTTCGGCAAACGCGGCGGAATGCGTCACGGCGGACATGGTATGCGCGGCGGCATGGGAATGCTTCGCGGTATCGAACTGACCGACGCTCAGAAAGAGCAGATCAAGGCGATCCA
>JAQSDP010000370.1 GCA_029945985.1 bacterium
CTCATCATTCGTGTTCTGCGCGTCGGATTACGTCGGGGTTATCGGCGGAGTCGAGGTGCTTCGGGACCTCGGGCTTGCTATCGACGTGGTCGCCGGCTCTGTCACCGATTCTGCAATGGGCGAGGAGTTCGTTACTTCGCGCTTTGGTCTCAAAGCCGGAAACGCACGACGCGACGGAAAGCGGTTTTTTGAGTTGATCGAGTCCGCATTCAAGACGGAGGCCGCATACGCATGACCGAGAAGATCAAGATAGCGATCTTTGGCGGCTCCGGCTACGGCGGCAGCGAACTGCTGCGGATACTCCTGTTTCATCCGAACGCGGAGATCGTCCTGGTGACAGCTAACGAACAGGCCGGACGACCGGTCAGCGCGGTGCACCGAAATCTTAACGGTCTCACGGATCTCGTCTTCGAAACGGCTCCTATTGATCTTTCAGCGATCGATGTTGACGTAGCATTCTTCGCATTGCCGCACGGGCAAGCGATCTCACAGATCCCTCAACTTGGTTCGAGCGTTAAGGCGATCGATCTTTCGGGCGATTTTCGTATCGACGATGCCGAAACGTTCACGAAATACTACAAGCTCGAACATCCCGGTGAAAAGCAGTCTGAATTCGTCTACGGTTTGACGGAAACGAACCGCGAAGCGATCAAGACGGCACGGTTCATCTCGAATCCGGGGTGTTTCGCGACCGCTACGCTGCTCGCGTTGGCCCCGATGGTAAAGAGCGGGTTGCTAACGGGAAAGGTGATCGTTGACGCAAAGACCGGCTCTTCCGGTTCTGGAGCAAAGACCGCGGCGAACACGCATCACCCTCAGCGGATGAATTCGTTCTACGCCTACAAGCCTTTCACGCACCAGCATGTACCAGAGATCGAACAGCATCTTCGGTTTCTTGGAGAATTTGAGAATGCACTTACGTTCATGACACACAGCCTTCCCGTCTCACGGGGTATCTTCGCTTCGTGTTACCTAGAGACCACCGCTCTCCTCACAGACGAAGACGTCGAGAATCTTTATAAGCACTTCTATGCGGACTCGTTCTTCGTTCGCTGGAGCGACGGCTCGCCGGACATCAATTGGGTAAAGAATACAAATTTCTGCGACATCTCAGCGCATACGAACGGATCACAAGTAGTCGTGTTTTCCGCGATCGACAATCTGGTTAAAGGTGCCGCCGGCCAGGCCGTACAAAACATGAATCTAATGTTCGGCCTCGACGAGAAGATCGGACTCGTGTTTACAGGCGGTAACCCATAGATTCAGAGTTCAAGCGATAGCTTGAAGCGGTAGGCGATATGACAGCAACAGCGATAGACAGTAGCATGACCTTTAACTACATCAAGAAGACCGAGGACGCGAATCAACTCGCCACCTACAAGAAGATGCCGCTTGCGGTTGAACGCGGGCAAGGCTCTTGGGTGTGGACGAGTGCCGGCGAGAAATATCTCGATCTATATGGCGGCCACGCGGTTTGCGGCACGGGACACTCGCATCCGCACGTCGTGAAAGCCATCAAGGAGCAGGCTGAGCGAGTGCTCTTCTATTCGAACCTCGTTTACTCAGACATACGGGCCCGCGCTGCAGCAAAGCTCGTTTCCCTTGCTCCCGACGAACTCACGAAGGCCTTCTTCTGTAGTTCCGGAACTGAAGCCAACGAGAACGCGATGCGGATGGCTCGGATGGCTACGGGACGACAGAAGATCGTCTCGTTCAGCGGCGGATTTCACGGACGGACGGCTGATTCTATTTCTGCGACGTTCCTCGGGAAATATCGAAAGCTCGGCGAGCCGAATGTGCCACATCATTTTGAAGCCGAGTTCGGATCGATCGAGAGCATCCGGGCTGTGATCGACGGGGACACGGCAGGCGTTATAGTCGAGCCGATCCAATCGATGGCAGGTGTTCGTGAGGCACCCGCTGGATTCTTTTCCGAACTGCGATCAGTTTGCGAACAGCACGGAGCCGTGCTGATCTTCGATGAAGTACAGACCGGTGTCGGACGCGTCGGAAGCTGGTTCTTTGCGGGATCGGAGTTCGCGGGCGGCGTGGTGCCCGATGTCGTAACTCTGGCAAAATCATTAGGAAGCGGAGTGCCGGTAGGTGCGTGTCTCGTGAACGATCGTGTATCGTCCGAGATCAGAGAGAACGACCTCGGCACGACGTTCGGGGGCGGCATGATCGCGATGGCCGCAGTACTCGCTACCTTGGAAGCGATCGAGGCTGACGGTATGATCGAGAACGCCGCGAATGCCGAGGCCTACTTGCGGAAGGCTCTTGAAGAGGTGAAAGGCGTTGCAGCGGTCCATGGAAAGGGCTGTTTGGTCGGCATTGAATTCGATGGCCCGTGTTTACCTGTTTACGCTAGATTGCTAGAGCAGAAGATAATTACTGGTACATCGAGTAACCCGGCAGTTCTACGACTGCTCCCGCCTTTGTGTGTAACGCAAGAGGAACTCGCGACGTTTGTCGAAGCAATTGGTTAGGATCTTGGGATGGGCGAAACCGTTTTTTTGTTTGATGTCGACAACACGCTGCTCGATAACGATCGAGTAACCGCGGACTTGCGTCGGTTTTTGGAGAAGGAAGTCGGCGTCAATCGAAGCACCACTTACTGGGACATGTTCGAGCAGCTCCGGTCCGAACTTGGCTACGCAGATTATCTGGGAGCACTTCAACGTTACCGGGTGGAACATCCTTACGACTCTCATCTCCTGGCGGTCTCGACATACCTCGTCAACTATCCGTTTGCGAATAGGCTGTTTCCAAACTCGTTGGATGTCATCGAGTACTGCAAAGGATTAGGCAAGGTTGTGATCATGACTGACGGAGATGTCGTCTTTCAACCGCGAAAGGTTGAATGTTCGGGCCTCTTTGAGGCAGTAGATGGGAACATCCTCATCTACATCCATAAGGAGCAG
>JAQSDP010000371.1 GCA_029945985.1 bacterium
GAACCCATGCTGACGGGCCTTCCATGAAAGATAATGGGGGTCGAGCGGGATGCAGTGGCCGCCGATTCCGGGACCAGGATAGAAAGGCATAAATCCGAAAGGCTTGGTAGCCGCGGCACGAACGACTTCCCACGAATCGATCCCGAGCGCGTTACACACCTTCGCCATCTCGTTGGCCATGCCGATGTTGATGGCCCGAAACGTGTTCTCCCAAAGCTTGCATGCCTCGGCGACGCGGGCCGACGAAACGCTGTGAACCGTGTCAACAACCTGCGAATACAGGAAGGACGCGATCTCGGTCGAATCCTTCGAGACGCCGCCGACAACCTTTGGGATATTGTGCGTCTGAAATTGCGGATTGCCGGGATCGACTCGCTCCGGCGAGAACGCGAGCAGAAAATCTTCGTCCAGCTTGAATCCTTTCTCCTCGAACATTGGTTGAAGCACTTCGTCGGTCGTGCCCGGATAGGTCGTCGATTCGAGGATCATCAACTGTCCTTTCCGCATGTAGTTCTGGATCTCTCCGCCGGCCGAAAGGATGTACGACATGTCCGGATCTTTCGTCTTGCGAAGCGGAGTCGGCACACAGATGATGATGACATCGCACTCAGCGAGCTTGCTGAAATCGGTCGTCGCCGTCAAAATGTCAGCATCGACGCATTTCTTCACGTTCTCGTCCGAAACGTCAACGATGTATGATCGCCCGGCGTTGATCTCTTCGGCTTTCCTGGTGTCGACCTCAAACCCGATCCCGCGAAAGCCTTTCAGGCCAAATTCAACGATTAACGGCAGGCCAACGTACCCTAGCCCGATGACGCCAATGCATGCCTGCTTTTCGGCGATAAGTTTATTCAGTTCTTCTTTGATCATTGTTTGAAAACTATTGTGGGGATTATATAACGAGAGAGAAATCTTGCGGTAACCACTTGTAAACTTGCGAAAGTATAAAGTTAGATTCTTAAAGAGTTCGCGTCAAGCCTCGTTCGCGTATGTTAATATCTGTGTAACCGCCGAACTGTTATCCGGCATACCCTTCCTTGTTCCGACCTATGTCCTCAGAGATCGTATCTTCAAATCCCGTCGTGGCATCTTTGATTGAAGGCAAGGCTCCACGCCCCGCCCAGGTTGCCGCTGCCCGAGGTGTTTTGCCCCTTCCCGAGGCGGACCTGATCGAGGTGCTTGTCACTTTCGCTACCTCGGACGACCGGGAGCTCTCTGATTACGCCAGGGCGACTCTGCGAACGCAGGACGATACTGTCCTCACCAACGTTCTTACGTCTGAAAGTGTGCCTCTGCCGGCGTTGACTTATTTCGCCGAGACCTCTGATGTACCAGAGAAAGCTCAGGAACTGGTCGTTCAAAACTCCCGGACTCCGGCGTCGTCGATAGCGGTCCTCGCGCAGGGTACGAAGAGCAGTCACATTCTCGACCTGCTGTCGATCAATCAGCAGCTATTGATCCAGGCACCGGCCGTACTCGAGGCGATCCTGAAAAATCCGGTTCGCACATCGGAAGCTGATCGACGGGCGTCGGAAACGAAGAAAGAATTCTTCGAAAAGGAACGCGGCACCGAGCAGATCGCGAGCGAGCTCCGGGCACAAGGGAAGGAAGCGGCGGCTGAATTCATCGAGAATTCGGAATTTGGCAAAGATTTAGACGGGATGGGAATGGACGTGGAAGACGCACTCTTCCTCGCCTCGCTTATCGAATCGCCCGATTCCGAAGTGGACGACTCTTGGATGGGCCTTGAGTACATCGAAGAGTTTTTCGAAGAAACTGAAGCCGACCGGCAAGCTATAGTCGACAAGATCTTGGGCGAGATGAAGTACGAGGGCATGGACCTGCCGAGCGAACGAATCTCGATTCTAAATCGGATAATGAAAATGGGAATGAAAGATCGCGTGAAACTCGCCATGAAGGGCGATCGCGAGGCACGCAACATCCTCATCCGAGACCCGAACCGGATCGTCGCCGGCGCGGTCGTTGCGAATCCGCGAATTACCGAACAGGAGATCGAAAAGATCGCCGCCATGCGATCGGTTCCCGAAGATATCCTGCGAAAGATCGCGTCCGATCGTCAGTGGGCACGCAGCTATGTCATCGCCCACAACCTGGCGCGCAATCCGCGCACTCCTATCGCCAACGCGATGAACATACTCTCCCGCCTGCAGCTAAGGGATCTGGCTGCGTTATCTAAGAACAAGAATATTTCCGACGCGGTGCGTCGCCAGGCATTGCGGCTCTCGCAGACACGGACGGGAAAATGATCAAAGAAGTCCCTTTGCTCGGCCGGTTTTGATGTAAGTGATGGCAATGTCCGTGAGCGTGTGGCTCGCGGCACCGGTCCACATTCCAACGAAGATCGCCAGAAGAACGTCGAGAACCGACGTAGAACTCGATAACATTCCCGCTGATTTCCATCCCCTTACGAAACCGGCAAAACCCGGAACTTCACCGGAAGTTAAAAAAGAAAATGTTGCCATGGCGGCAAACGCGATGATTGTTGCGATGCCGAGAAAATAAACGACTCGAAGAAGAGTCCCGAAGACCAGCCCGTGCGACCACCGGGATCGGTGGCGAAAGATAGTGCGATAAGGCAGCCAAATAATTCGCAGAGGCCCCCACCGGGAATACGGTTTCGATTTCGTATCCAAATCCGGCCCAAACATGAGGCCGGCGACGATGAAAGCAACGGAGACGATCACTGCGATCGGGAGATCGCGCGTTAGCGCACAAGTTCCCACCGCGACCGGAGCCGCGAGTAGTATTGTGATGGCATCGTGAGCGTGTCCGGAAGGCATCGGCGGGCGAAATTTGCTAAAATTGCGGTTTTGGTTTTCTGCTGATGTCGAGCCTAATCGCAAAACTTGGAACGACGCTCGAAATGATCAAGTTCGAGCATACCC
>JAQSDP010000372.1 GCA_029945985.1 bacterium
AGCGCGTCGTTCGCAATGACGAGGTCAGGGGTTCGACTCCCCTCGGCTCCACCAAATCCTTATTCCATAAGGGTTTGGACAGGATCGGGCGAGAATTCTGACACCACGCTGCTACACACGGTTCCAAAGAGACCGTCGAAAAAGCGTTCCTCTACAGTCAGTTCACCCTTTCCAGGGTGTAGCACCACCTCGCTGCACACACCGTCGAAACGGCCTCTTCGACCGTCTCCACGGTCCCCTGATACTGGGCGGCGGCAATCGTCTGGCCTGATCGTCCGTGGATCGACCTACTACCTTCGTCTTCGTGTCCCTCGATCATTGGTCGGGGTCGTCGGCAAGACACACGTCGTGAAGTCCCTTGCGACAGGCTATCGAGCCGAGGCTGTCCGTAAAGCACGGATTGTCGCCGCTTCATTCGAAGCGGAATGGAGCAGGATTGAGCGTTGCAGTGTGCCGACATCGGCACCGGCTCAGCTTTCTACCGGGCTAAAGCCGTTCTCAGCGTCGTCAGCCGCCCCTTTGGAAATGACGATCCGTCAGGCGTTTGAACTGTTCAGGTCCGATCCCGCGAAACAGCGCACGCGGAAGACCGACCTTCACTATCTCAACCTGATCGAACTGACTGTCGGCCTGTGGGGTGAGCAGAGAGCCATTCGGACCATTGATCGCGAGACTTGCCGCGAGCTTCTCGACACCCTGATCTGGTTACCGACGAACGCCGGGAAGAAATTCCCGAAGCTGTCGCCAGTCACTGCGTCACGGATGGCGAAGGAGAAGGGACTGACCGGCACCCTCTCCCCCGCGTCGGTGAACGGTTACATGACGAAGTTCCGCGCCGTCATGAACTTCGCTTCCAACGAGGGGTGGGTCGAGCGGAACCCGGCAAAAGGGCTTCAAGTCATCGACCGGGTGAGACGGCGGGACAAACGCCTTCCTTTTTCTACAGAGCAACTACGCCTGATCTTCGACGCGCCGATTTACCGAGGGTGCCTTGACGACTGGGCCGGATATTCGACACCCGGTCCCGCGCGTCCGCGTCGCGGACGTTTCTGGGTGCCCCTCATCGCCCTCTTCTCGGGCATGAGGATGAACGAGATTTGCCAGCTTCATGTTGCAGATATCCAAAACCTGGAGGGCGTGAACTGCTTCTTCGTGACGGAAGGGCCATCCGACATCGAAAGTGGCAAGCGGCTAAAGACCGCCGCCAGCGAGCGGTTCATCCCGATCCACCCAACGCTGATCGAGATCGGGTTCATGACCTTCGTCGCTGAGAGGCGGCTGGCTGGAGCCGTGCGGCTGTTCTCCGAACTCCAAAGGTCGAGCACCGGCTACTACAGCGATCCGTTCTCGAAGTGGTTTCGGCGTTTCCTTCAACGGTCGGGAGCAGATCGGCAGAAAACCTGCTTTCACTCATTCCGGCACTGCTATCGAGATGCGTTGCGTGAGGCCCGGATTGAGCACGAAATTGCTCTTGCGCTTGGCGGCTGGTCGTCGGGAAACGGTAGCGAAGGTGGGGAAACCGCTGCAATTTATGGACGAGGGTATCGCGCCCAGACGCTTTATGAATCGATGGGTCGGATCGAATATCCCGATCTTGATTTGATGCATCTGGCTGATCAGCACGATAGCGGAGTTGGATGCCTTAAGAAGGAACCGGTGTCGGAAGCACTGCAACAAGGGCATCATGAAGGTCCTTGCCCGCCTCGCTTCTTAGGGACCGGCCAATGAACTCTTCCAATTCGCGCAGCCCTCGCACGCCGAGAATTTTGGCTGCTTCCGATAGAAGGCCCTTGTGATCGAAGATCGATAATACGCCTTCGTAATCCGACCGATCCAACATCTGACGGATACGCCCCTCGATCTCCACATAGATCGCGTTCACGTCGATCTGGCCGACGCAAGTTCCGAACTCGACGTGCAACGCTGCGATGTCTCGGGCGGAGAGTCCTATCCGCTTCATTTGAGCATCGATGCGGCGGCGGGCGTAGTCGATGCAGAACCGCTGTAGATCGTCGGCGGCGGCTTTGAAAACGACTACCTTCAGAGACTCCAATGCGCTGACTGCTGCCTGCTCGTCGAACTGCAAGAGCTTGGCGAGTGACATAAAGGGTCGGGGTAGAAGGAGGACGTTCTCTACCTCGGATACGGCCAAGACGTGAATGCCCAGAGAGTCGAGTTCAACGATCTCCCGCGCTTCGCGGCCATCTGCGTCGATGATCCCGGCACATCCCACCCGATGAAGAGCAGCATGTTTCCTGAAAGTCGAGACGGCGTGAATCACGCCGTCACAGTCTCCAATTGGGATGACCGTCATATCCGCAAACACCCGACGATAGATTGCTGAATCCAAGCTCCCGCCATCGCCTTCCACGAACAGGACCGGTTGACGGCTTCCGACGATCTTGGAGACCACCTCCTCGGAAAGGCCGGTCCCTTTAGGCACCTCGTCGATTTCCCACTGTGGTGCCCCGTTCACAGTCTCATAGCCACGAAGGGCATATCGAGCCGCGCCCCGGCGAGAGGCCGCGAATTCCAGATCGTGCGTCAAGTATATGAAGCCGCAGTCCGTTCTGCTGGCCTCGATCAGGTCCCATAGCTTCGCCAAAACAGCCTTGTTAATGTGAAGCTCCGGCTCATCAACGATGATAATCCCGGCGTTCGCCAGCAAACACTGACCGATCAGATAGAAGATGACTCGCTCGCCATCGCTTAAGTCGCCAGCGTCATAGTCAGGCGTTTCGGCGGCGGTGCCGGTCGGACGGACCCTAATATCTGCGTCGAGAATTATTAGCTCGCGGTGAGGGAGCAGTCCTGACCAAATGGACTTCAGCACGTCGAGTTTCGTCTTAGGAGGGACCGCGCCCACGTCGAGAATGTGTGCCTGCCTGTGCAGGACGGC
>JAQSDP010000373.1 GCA_029945985.1 bacterium
TTCGCCACAGCTTCGACAAAGAACGAACGATGAAAATCCGCGTCGATTGAGTAGTATTATCGACTGTTCACACTTTGCATGCGTCTCGCGTATCGCTTCGATCAACTGTTGTGAGATCACAACATCCTTTCCGGCCCGTTTGAACACCTCGCGCATATCGATCAACTCAGCAGTCGCCATCGGGCGGTCGCCGATGCGTTGCTGGAGTTGGAGATACTGATACTTGCCCGACTTTGAGTTGTGAAAAGATTCGAGCGATGGCGTTGCGGAGCCAAGCACGATAACGGCGTTCGCCCGGCTGGCACGGATCACCGCAAGGTCGCGTGCGTTGTAGAACGGAGATTCGTTTTGGCGATACGACGAATCGTGCTCCTCGTCGATGACTATCAGGCCGATGTCGGTGATCGGAGCGAAGACTGCCGATCGCGTGCCGATCACGATGCGAGCCTTCCCCGAACGGATCCGCCGCCATTCGTCGTAGCGTTCGCCGGGCGAAAGGCTGGAGTGCAGGATCGCGACCTGACCGCCGAATGCAGCACGTAGTCGGCGAGAGAAGATAGGCGTGAGTGCGATCTCCGGCACCAGCATCAGAGATCCGCGGCCCAGTGCGAGTGTCTGCTGCATCGCTCGGATGTACACCTCGGTCTTTCCGCTCCCTGTGACACCGTGCAGTAGAAAACCCTGGTATTTGCTGTTCCGGACAGCGTTGGTGATCTCGGATAGTACGAACGATTGCTCGGCGTTCAGCTTCAAGTCGAGGGCTTTCGGTAACTCGGCACCCGCGAGTGGATCGCGCGACACCTCTTGAACGAACACTTCAACGATCCCGCGTTTTGCGAGAGTGTTGACGGGCGAAGCTCCGACATCGGCGGCTGTTAGAAGATCGGTGAAGGCGATAGGTTCGACTGATGCCTTTAACGCGTCGAGTATTCGTATTTGCGGGTCGGTCAGAGCTTCCGACGGATCGCTGATCAGCCGAACGGCTTTTCGGCGTTTCGCCTTTACGCTTGGTAACGCGGTTTCGAATCGGATCGACGCATTGCCCGCGTTTGCGAGTTCGCGGACCGCACGCTTCGCCGCCGATTCGCCAAACTCGATGGCCAATCGCTTGATGTCGGCGTCGCCATCCGATGCAAGACGCGATAACAACTGATTTCGTTTGTTCTTCGCCGATGAGTTGTTGATCAGTTCGAGTCGGCCCTTGCTCGTGATCGAGACGATCTGATCGACCCCAGCGTTGATTCCTGCGGGAAGCGAAGCCTTCAACATCTCGCCCCACGATGCGGCGTAATAGTCGGCTGACCATCGTGTGAGTTCAAGGATCTCGTCGGTGATCAGCGGCTCATCATCGATGAGTTCGAGCACCGGTTTAAGTGATTCGGCATCGAGTTCGGGGCCGATATTGGAGGGGAATCCGACGAGATAACCCGTAAGCGTCCTCTTGCCGAAAGGAACCAGAACGCGCGCTCCCGTCTTTGCGTGACCGAACTGATCAGATAGCCGATACGTAAAGTTCTGTCGGACGGGCAGCGGCAACGCTACTTCGACAAATTGGCGTCCGGGATCGTGAGGTTGTTCGGGGGAAGGCATTTCGGTTAGGGTATGCACCGATGATAACCTATGGGAACTTTTGAGCGGAAACGAGCGTCTAATCGACACGAATATGGATACGCTTTTCGATAAAGAAGAGAAGAAGTCGGGTGTGAACAAGGGGCTGCTGATCGGCGGGCTCATCGGTATCGTTCTGATCGCGATCGTTGTGTTTATTGCAATGCAGCGACCGTCGATGTCTGATCAAAAGGCAGCCGTTCTGGCCGACGCGGTGCGAGAAGATTCGCCGGAGTTTCAAGAGATCACAAAAGACATCATTATCGGAACCGATCCGGACAAGACCGTTCAGTCGCCGAATGCATTAAACGGCAGCATTACGATGTGGATCACTGGCAACATCCGAAACAAGGGTAGCCGGACGCTGAACGGATTGGAAGTGAACGCGGCTGTCGTCGATCAGTTCAATCAAGTATTAAGGGAAAAGCGAGTGCTTGTGATACCGACACAGCGAGAGCTTCTTGGGCCGGGCGAGTCGATCCCGATCACGCTTAGCATCGATGGATTCAAGCGTGAGGACGATCGTGCCAACATCCGCTGGAAGGTTACGGCGATCCGCTCAGCTCAGTGATTCAGTCGGCTGTGGCGCTGACGAATAGTTCTTCTAGTGACTGCTTGGTCGACTGAACGCTCACGAGCTTTCCACCCTGCTTTCTAGCCTCTGATAAGATCAATTCAATTTGCGATTCGTCGTTAACTCGAACGGTGATCCCCTTGCCGCGTGCAAGGATCTGCGACGCGTCAATTCCCGGTAGAACCAAACCGTCGGTTGAAAGCCCTCTCAGTGTCACCTCGAAAACCTGATTCTCTGCGTGGGATACGAGCAGGTCGTCTAGAGTTCCGCTCGCTGCAAGCTTACCTTTGCGAAGTATCGCAACTTCATCGCACAAGGCCTCGACGTCCGACAAAATGTGCGTCGACATGAAAACGGTTTTGCCCTGCTCCCGGAGGCTTGCGATCAGTTCTCGAACTTCTCGACGGCCGATCGGGTCGAGGCCGCTCATTGGTTCGTCGAGGAAGACGATCTCGGGATCATTGATGAGCGATTGAGCCAACCCAACTCGCTGGAGCATTCCTTTGGAAAATTTACGAAGCTGACGTGAACGGTCGCGTTCTTCGAGCCCGACCTTTTCAAGCAGATCCTCAGCCCGAGTTTTCGCCTTTCCTTTCTCGATCTCGAACAGCTCACCGAAGTAGGCAAGCAGTTCTCGCGGAGTTAAATAGTCGTAGAAGTAGGGATTCTCCGGACAATAGCCGATCTTTCTGTGCATCGTAAAATCAGAAATGTCC
>JAQSDP010000374.1 GCA_029945985.1 bacterium
ATCGTGCCGATCGTCTTGTCGCCGTTGGCCGAGACAGTACCGACCTGTGCGATCGCGTCACCCGAAACGGGCTGAGCAAGGCGGGCAACCTCTGCAACGACTTCAGCTACTGCCTTTTCGATGCCACGCTTGAGAGCCATCGGGTTTGCACCGGCGGCTACTGTACGGACGCCTTCCTTGAAGATCGCCTGTGCGAGAACCGTAGCGGTCGTTGTACCGTCACCGGCTACGTCCGAGGTCTTCGAAGCTACTTCGCGAACCATCTGAGCGCCCATATTCTCGAGCGTGTCCTTAAGTTCGATCTCCTTTGCCACGGTTACGCCGTCCTTGGTGATCGTCGGCGAACCGAATTTCTTGTCGATAACTACGTTGCGGCCTTTCGGTCCCAATGTGACCTTTACCGCGTCAGCAAGCTGATTTACTCCGCGCAAAATCGCCGCGCGTGAATCTTCTCCGTGAACTACTTGTTTTGCCATTGTCTTAAATCTCCCTCGTAAGAGTTACGCCTTTAGGCGTGAATAACGTTGAATCTGTATAACGTAAGAAAACGCGTAAACGCGTCACTCCTACTAAGCGGCTGCTCCGGCTCGGCTGATGACTCCGAGGATCTCGTCTTCGCGCATGATGAGGAATTCCTCGCCATCCAGCTTGATCTCAGATCCGCTGTACTTGCCGAAAAGGACGCGGTCGCCGGCCTTGACGTCCAGCGTCTGGCGGGTGCCATCTTCCTTATATTTGCCCTCGCCGACTGCGATTACCTCGCCTTCTTGCGGCTTTTCCTTAGCTGTGTCCGGAATGAAAAGTCCGCCAGCAGTCTGGTTGACGTTGTCTTCGATGCGACGGAGGATAACTCGATCGTGAAGCGGTTTGATATTAGTAGCCATATTGGTTTACTCCTTTTGAAATTGTCTTAAAGGTACTAAGATGACGCTTTGGGCCGATAGCTTAGGCGTTAGCACTCGTGTTACTTGAGTGCTAATTTACTAAACGGGGTTTAACTTGTCAAGAGTAATTGTGTGTTAGCAGGAAAGTTGATAGTTGTGTTGTCAGATTTAAGCGTTAAAAGTCGAAATGGACAGAAAATGAAAGTTTCTAGATCCTGCGAACGCATTAGGAAGATATGCAGATATCAGAGATCAACATTTATCCGATCAAATCGCTGAAGGGCATCGCGCTGAATGAGGCGGTGGTGGAAAAGCGAGGGTTGCGGTTTGATCGGCGGTGGATGTTGACGGACCGGGATGGGATGTTCTTTACGCAGCGGGAAGTCCCGAAGATGGCGGCGATCGCGGTGCGGGTGGATAGTGGACAGTTGATAGTGGAGAGTGAATCCGCGGGAACCCTGACCATTCCGTTTGAGCCGGATCGCGGTTCTCACCAAAACGTGACGGTTTGGCAGAGCGATGTCGCAGGCGTTGTGTACAACGGCGAGGTTAGCGAGTGGTTTAGCGACGTGCTCGGTCGGAGTTGCCAGCTCGTACTGATGCCGGAGAAGTCTCATCGTCACGTGAGCGAGAAATTCGACCGTGGCGACGACATCGTGAGCTTTGCGGACGGTTATCCGCTGCTGCTGATCGGCGAAGGTTCGCTGGCGAACGTTAACGAGCGGCTGCACGACATATACCGCGATGAGGAATACGGCGAGAAATTGCCGCTGCCGATGAACCGATTTCGACCGAATTTGGTGGTGGAGGGAAGCGATCCGTTTGAAGAAGATAATTGGTCGCGGATCCGCGTCGGTGAGGCGATCTTTTGGGTCGTGAAGCCATGTGCCCGATGCGTGATGACGACGGTTGATCAGGATCGCGGCGATTTTGACGGGAAAGAACCGCTCAAGACTATCGCGAGTTTCCGGATGGCGAAGGACGTGTTTCCCGATACCTTCGGATCATTCGGGCAAACGGCGAACGCGGTGCTCTTCGGCGAGAACCTGATCCCTGAAAATCCCGGGGCGATGGTCCGGGTTGGCGATGAAGTGCAAGTCCTCGAAACCAGACGAGCTATTTGACGTTTATGTTAGTAGTGCCTCCAAAGTACCCTACGTCCTGACCGGCAGTCATTTTCCCGGCCATATCGAACCAGCGGACTTTCAGCTTCGCACCGAAGAACATAAGCGGATTCATCCTTGAGGCGCCGCCTTTGAAAACGACGTTGGTGACGGTGGTTCCGCCCACAACTCCGCCCGTGCCCGCGAACATATTCTTTCCCACTTCTGTCAAAAATTTGTCACCGGCGGGACCTTCCGCGATATTGCAGCCGAGGAAAAGTACTCGGGCGTCCATCGCGAGCATATTCGCCGCACTCGCTATCGTTCCGAAATAGCTTCCGGTCATCACCCCTCCACCCTTGAACCAAATGCTTCCCGGTGAACCGTGTAATACAAGTTCTACGCTCTTGACCATCGCGTAACCTTTTACAGCCTCGATCAGTTCGTTCGGGCTGGTTACAGCGTGAGCGATTCCATTAAACGGATGCTGTTCACGAAAGCCTTCCGCGTAGCTCTCAAACTGCGGATCATAGAAAAGAAGATTTTCGATTGCTTGCTGTTCGGGCATAGACCCACCTCTATATTCTGTTGATCTACTACGCGTTAGATGTGCGGAATAAAGATCAGAGCCTAAACATCAAACCGGAAGGGGCTTTCCGGTCAGTAGTTCAAACGCTTTCAGATACCGCTGTGAGGTGGCTTCAGCGATGTCGTCAGGAAGCGGCGGAGCGGGCGGCTGCTTGTCCCAGTCGAGGGTTTCGAGATATTCACGGACGAATTGCTTGTCGAACGAAGGTTGCTTGTGGCCGGGTTCGTACGAGGCAGCGTCCCAAAAGCGGGACGAGTCGGGAGTTAACACCTCGTCAATAAGCAGCATCTTTCCGTCCTTGTCC
>JAQSDP010000375.1 GCA_029945985.1 bacterium
TCGGTAAATCATGTTTCTGAAGGACTTTGCCGGTCGTGTATTCAACCTTCCGCAGAGACGAATAGATCTTCTCATCGTTTGGCTGCACCGGATTGCTTCGGCTGCCGCCCGTGCCTTCGTAAAGAAAGCCGTCATGATATTCGAGCCCCTGCGTGAATGCCGTCGGGTCGTGCGGGTATTCCTTCACGATTTGAAAGTCGTAGACCGCGGCTGATGCCGGCTTTGTGTTGGAGTTCACGGGCGGTTTCTTTGTCCCGTTTTCATTAGGCGTGTTTCCGCACGAAAACGAGGCGACGGCAAGTAAAAAGATCAGATAAAAGCGCATAACTATTTTGCCAAGGCACGTTCGATCGCTCGTCGAAAGGCAGATGCCGAAATGCTGTGAACCTTGACGCCGTTCACGAATACTGTCGGCGTACTGTTGACGCCGTGTGACTCGCCGTCGGCCTGATCCTGTTTGACTTCGGCGGCGTTCGCTGGGTCGGTAAAGTCTATCTCAAACTGTTTTGCATTCAAACCAAGTTCCGTGGCGAACTTGACCAGCGATGCGTTGTCGAGCGAGTCCTGATTTGTGTAAAGCTTTTCCGCATACTCGGTGAACTTGCCTTGTTTGGCGGCCGCGTTCGCGGCAAGGGCGGCGTTGAATGCGTTGGTGTGGATGTTCTCAAGGGGATAGTCTCGAACTACCAACCGAACCCGACCGGGGAATTCCGCCATCACGCGTTTCAGTACGGGATGCGTCCGAGCACATGCCGGACACTGGTAATCGCTGAACATCACGATCGTAGCGAGAGCGTTTGCCGGCCCGATCGACGGCTCGACCGCGACCGAGATCGACTGCGCGATCACCGGCGGTTCTTTCAACAATATTTTGACTTCGTACTTCGCGAACAGCCGGTCCATCAAAGCGGATTCGAGCTTTTCACGTTCCTCATCAGAGAAATCGCGGAGCTTGTCGGTCACCTCAGCCGCGATGATCTCTCTTGGTTCGACGTTCTTCGCCTTCGCCTCTTCCGCGATCAGTGCATTCAGGATCGAGATCTCAAGATCGGCGCGAATTTGTTCATACGAGTGATGTTCATACTCGTTCAACGCAAGTCGATTGCGAGTTTCGAAGTCCTGCGCGGAGATCTGCTTGCCATTGAGCGCTGCCACAATATCGAGCGGCTTTAAGTCAGGAGAGTTGATGCTCTTGCCGACCGCGTATTTGTATTTGGCTTGCAGCGCTGCAATGTAGTCCTCTATCGCCTTCTGTTCGGGGTCGCGGCGAAGGAATGAGACGATCTCATTCCTTACATCGGATAAAGGACGTCCGCCCAGGGCCGATTGATTCTGATCGTAGACGGCCTGGATCTGGGCCGCGGTCGGTCCAGTGACCCTAGCTCGTTGGGCGGCAAGCAACTTCTCACGGGTCGATCCGGCAGCTTTGGCCTCTCTATCGAGCAGTTCCTCAGCGATCATCTGCCCGAGTAGTTGAGTTCGAGTATTTTCGAGAGCTTTCTTCTGCTCTGTGAACTCGGATCGAGCCTCGGGCGAGAGATCCGCAGATGTAAACGTACGACCTGTCGCCGTGGCGATCGTCGCGGCGGTCTGACCTATAGCCGAGGATGAAAGTAGAAAAAGAATTATTGCGAGCGATCTGACCATTCCTTGGAATTGTAGCAAATCGCCCGCGTATCGAAGGTCTTTAGATCGACGACGCACCTCGCGAGACTTCCTGAACCACCTCGGCCGTCCGCGCTTCGTCTGCGTTGATCGCAACGTCCGCTTGGGCAACCATCCCGCAGCACGAACCGTTCTCGTCCACGACTGCGACACGCCGGATCAGGTTCTCTTCCATCAGGTCACAGCACTCCTCCAGGGTTGTATCCGGAGTTACTGTAACGGCATTTACGGTCATGACGTCCGAAGCTTTCATTTGGAGCGGATTCTTTCCTTCCGCTACAGTTCGGAGCGTGATATCTCGGTCGGTGATCATACCGACAGGCTTCTTGCTTTGCTCGCTATCGACGACAGGAATACAACCACAGTCATTGTCGAGCATCATCTTTGCGACCTCCTGCAGGCCCGATTCAGACGTACAGCACGCCGGATCTGGCGTCATGACATCGCCTACCAACATATCGGCTTTTTCTTTCAACATATCAATTCTCCTAAGTTAGACTTCTCGTATCGAACTCGATCAGTTTTTTGGGTTCACAACTATGGTTGCAAACGGCATTCCAAGACTAATGTCAGCTGGAAGACCTCACATCAGATTTTTCGAGAGCACTGACACTCTTCAGGCCGCTCGCGAGTCCCTCGGTAAATTGCTGGTGGTCCCGAACGAAGACGGTGAACGCGTTTCCGGAATGATCGTCGAGGTTGAGGCTTACGGTGGCATCACTGATCGGGCTGCGCACAGTTACGGAGGCCGCCGTACTGCCCGGAATGAAGTCACCTACGGATCCGGTGGCCACGCGTACGTATTTTTTGTTTACGGAATGTATTTCCAGTTGAACCTGGTGCTAGGGCCGGCTGACCACCCGCACGTTCTGCTGATCCGTGCTGTCAATCCGGTCGAAGGTCTCGACGTGATGAGGGACCGCCGAGGTCCGATGAAGGACACGAATCTTACATCGGGCCCTGGCAAGCTCTGCATCGCCCTCGGTATCGACCGCTCATTCAACGGCGAAGATCTGATCGAAGGCAGCCGATTGTGGATCGAGAACTTTCGATCAATTAAGGATGACGAGATCGCCACCGGCAAACGGATCGGCATCGATTACGCCGGCGAGGACGCAGATCTCCCTTGGCGATTTTGGGTGAAAGGGAACCAGTACGTAAGCAAACGCTAAAAGCTGAGCGTCCCAATAGAAGACTAGGT
>JAQSDP010000376.1 GCA_029945985.1 bacterium
TTGCTCACGCGCGGGCCTTATGCATTTTATCTTCGCCGGAATCGCCTGCCGTCGCTGCTTTGGCGTTTTGGGGCGGTGAACTGTTCCACGTCACGGTTAAAATTCTCGGATTCATCAAATAGCGGATACAGCTGCATGCCGGGCGAGAGATATGCGGCACGGAGTTCGACCGGGCGAGAGCCGGCTCGGTTGATGACCCTTACCTTACTGCCGCGGACCTCTTCGATCCAACTGGCAAACTCCTTGGCACTGCCGACGGTCGCTGAAAGAAGCAATATCCGTATTCGCGGAGGCGTAAGGATGATCGCTTCTTCCCAGACGTGGCCGCGTTCTTCGTCGGCAAGGTAATGAGCTTCGTCGAGGATGACGAAATCGGTCCGTACCTGTTCGCCTTCACGCATAGCGTCGAAAAGCTGGTTTCTGTAGATCTCGGTCGTGCCGACGATGAGCGGGGCATCGGTATTTTCTTTTCGATCGCCCGTTAGGATGCCTACGTTTTCTGCGCCGAACTCGGCCGAAAATTCTATATATTTCGAATTGGTTAAAGCTTTAAGAGGTGTCGTGTACCAAGCTCTCTGGCCTTTCGCCAGCAGACGGCGGATCTCTTCGCGGGCGATCCATGTTTTGCCGCTTCCGGTCGGGGCGGTGACGAGAACGTCTTCGCTTTCAATGGCTTCGAGCGCTTCGAGCTGGAAATCGTCCGGCTGGAACGGCCGCGGCGAGGGCACGCCGATGCCGTCTAGAAGCCGCTCCGTAGCCTTCATCTGGCCGATAGTCTGGCGATTCTCCTCAAATCGCGGGCCCAAACTTCCGTCTGCAAAATCTCGCCCGCCTGATCGTTCGGCCTTAGGCCGGGGCGGGCTGCGTTTATCTGAACGGGGGCGGCGTCTGTTGTCGGAGCGGCGTGGCATTCATTAGACACTAATGCAGAAGCCCGGGCGTGAGCAAGGGCGTCCAATGCAACCTTGCGCGCAAGCAAGGCGTAATGCCCAACTTGATATTACGCCCTGCGAACGCCGGGCATCTGCAAATATCTTTCATTTGCCGCAGCGGAATGTTAAAATCGGGGATTCTTACCGCAACGTATGTTGCGGTGTTTGCGTCTAACGCGCTACGGCTTGTAGTTCAGCCATTTTACGGGACGCGAAATTATATGTTCGAGCAGCATTCATACGCATATGACGTTCCCGCGGAGCCGCTTCGCGAGGGCGATCTTTTTTACAGGTACGAGATCGGGCGCTGGAAGTTTAACAACCGCATCTACGGCATCTTCGCGGGAGCGGCCGTATTTATTTTTGCGTTTTTCGGCGTACTCGCACAGACACAGATCCTGACTACTCGCGGGTGTGAGAGCCCGTTCGTCGGCCGCGTATGCCAGGTTTTGGATATGGCGTACGTCGGCGCGGTCCTCTTCGGCACGGAGCGCGAAATGGCGGATGCTGAGTATGAGCGAACGGAACTAGAAGCAGCGGACGTAGTTTGGATCGATCAAACGGGCGTGCCTGCCCAGATGGAGTACCCGGAAGGATACTTTCAGGTCGCTAACCCTGAACAGTTTGCCCAGCAGCAGGCGATGCTGAACGGTTCGTCAGCACCATACGATTTCAACACCTCCGGATTTCCACCGATCTCGCCGCCTGTAGAAAGCGGAAGCAGCCTGATCGACACTCCGCCCATCGCCCCAAAGAGTAATCCTAAAGCTCGGCCAAGCAAGCTGCCGGATTCGCCCTTTGACCTGTCGGACGTAAACGGAGAGGAAGATAGCGGCGATAAGACCGCAACGGCAGCCAATACGAACGCGAATACGGCCGATCCGAAAGTTGCCCAAAACAAACCAAGTCCCGGCCCTGGCGAGATTGAAGATGAGGCGAGCTCGGACAAGAACGGAGTATATCTCAACAAGCGTCCTCTTCGAGTGAAGGCTGAAGAGACGCTTGCAGACGTAAGCGCCAACAAAGTCAAGCTCGACGGAAATTTTAAGGTGACTGTCGCGGGGACCCTGGGGCTCGCCAAGGACGGAAAGACCGTGATCTTAAAGGATGCTAAGCCAATTCGTGAACCGGCGGATCCGAAGAACGATCCGGCGATGGAGGCGTTAGTACAAGAATGGATCCTGGCCGTGGGTGATGCCGGTTGGCTCGGCTATCTCGAGTTGCTTCAAGGCAGAAACAAGCCGAAATCGAAGCGCGTTGTGATCACGGTCGAGCAGAATGACGAGAAGTTTACCGCCATCATCAAGTCGGAAGTCGGTTCAGAGAACGAGGCAAATACTTTGGCGACTGCGCTGCGGAACATGATCACTTTCGGCGGGATGGGTGCGAAACCTGACGAACTCACGTTCTTGAAGGCGGCTAGTACGACGTCAGAGAAGAATCAGTTGATTCTGAACGTGAATCTCGCAAAGCCTATCGTTCAGGAGTTGATCCAGCGTAAGCTTGCAGAGCAGGCGGCAGAGCTTAAAACGCCGAGCGGTAACGCTGCTACTCCACAAAGCAATAACACCGCGTTAAAATAGACAATTGACCAATCGAAAAGGACAAAATTCATTCCTCGTTCTCACCACGCTCGGCGTGTACCTCGGCCTGTTGATGGTCGGCGGAGCGGCGCCGCAGGTATTGGCTCATTCGGCGACGACACGGAATTTCGACATTGCGGATGAGGTTGAGGTCAAGGACGATCTAGATAATAAGCCAGACGATTGTTCGGAAGGAGCGTCGGAACGAGCTAAGAACCTACTGAATCTCGATTTCTTGAGTTCCGGAGTGATCGGGCTCGTTAACGACCTAGATGCAATAGCGAAGTTTGGAAAGTTCTCTTGGACGGAATCTTTCGACTATCGAATTCTCCGCAAG
>JAQSDP010000377.1 GCA_029945985.1 bacterium
TAACGTTCACCGTCGTAAACGGCCTTCGCACATTCGACGAAAAGGTCCAAATAATAACCGCGTATTTCTTCGGGATTCAGGCTCTTGTTCTCTTTCTCCGCGATGAACTTCATCAGTTCAAACGCGACCTCTTCACCGGTCTCTATCCTTATCGGCTGCGTATCCTGACTCATTTATTACCTCCCTTCTCCGCCCAGATCTGCACTAAATGAACGAGAGTCTCGGTCGATTTCTCCAAACCCTTTCGCGAATTGAATTCGAGCTTCCCGTGGAAATTGTGCCCACCGGTGAACAGGTTCGGCGTGGGCAATCCGCGAGTCGTCAGACGCGAACCGTCCGTCCCTCCGCGTATCGGCCTTAGCTCGGCTTCAATACCCGCACGCTTCGCCGCCTCGATCGCGAAATCGGTTAGCTGCGGATAATTCTTCAAAACTTCCTTCATATTCAGGTAGCCCAACGCACTCGAATACTCGATCTTCACATCCGCGAACTTCGCCTGTGTCGTTGCGATCAAGCCCTTCACAAGATTCTCCTGAGCCTCAAGGCCCGTGATGTCGAAATCGCGTAGCAGTATCTTGATCGTCGAAGTCTCGACGTCCAAATTACCGATGTAAGGGTGAATGAACCCGACCCGGTTTTCGGTCGTCTCGGGACGATTCTTCGCAACATTCGGAAACTCACCGAGAAAATATCCGGCCGCATACGTCGAGTTGACCATTATGCCCTTCGCCGTACCGGGATGTGTGCTCTTCCCACGAAATGTGACAGTCGCCGTCCGAGCCGACCAGGTTTCGTTCGAGATATCCCCAAGCTGCTCGCCATCGACCGTATAAGCGAACTTCGCTCCCCAGCCTTCGATGTCGAACTGGTCCATCGGCCCGCCGACCTCTTCATCCGGCGTAAACGCGATCGCGATGTTGCCGTGCTTGATCGACGGATTGTTCTTCAGCGTGTCGATCATCGTCATCAACTCGGCGATGCCCGATTTATCGTCCGACCCAAGCAGCGTCGTACCGTCCGCCGTGATGATGTCGTCGCCGATCAGATTTTTCAGGTCCGGGTTCTGTGCGACCTTGATCACCTGCGTCCTGTCGTTCGGCAAAACGATGTCGCCGCCCTGATAGTTCTTGTGGATGATCGGATTGACATTCGCCCCGCTCACGGCAGGTGACGTGTCCATGTGTGCGATGAACCCGATCGTCGGGACCTTCGAGTTATCCGACAAATTCCCCGGAACGAATCCGTAAACGATTCCCTCAGCCGAAATCCGCACCTTCTGCACACCCAAAGCCTTCAGCTCCGTCTCCAAAAGCTTGGCCAGCACGAGCTGCTTATCGGTGCTAGGAAACTTACCCGCATCCTCTGCCGACTGCGTGTCGATCTTCACGTACCGCAGAAACCGATCCATTGCCGATTCGGACGGAGCTTTGGTTTGGGCTAACGCCGTAGCAGCGATTCCGAGAGAGACAAGAAAAACCTTGAGAAACTTCATAATTATCGTTTTGGGCCAAATTGTTCGTAATGGTTCGAGTATCCCATCAACCTAGCCGTCGGAGCCAACGCGACTCGCATCGCCTTCTGCACGCTCAGCGGAGGCCCGTCCGCGAGCCATGAATCGGCTTCATTTCCGTAGGTCGAAAGCTGCATCACCATCTCTGGAACGCTCGGGCCGGCGGGATAGGTATCCATAAAGCCGTAAAGCTGCGAGAGGATATACGCAAACTTCATGGGAATCGTTTTCGGATCGTCGCTTTCGACAATAACCGTCTCGTTCGTCTCGTTGAACGGTTTGTGACGCGTCATCGGCGGTATCGTGATCGACTCCCCTGCTTTCAACGTCTTCTTCTCGCCGTCGACTAAGATGCTAAGCGTGCCCGACTTTACTGTAAACGTTTCCGCGAAATGCTCGTGAAAGTGCTCGGGGGGACCGCCTGCCAGCGGAGCGACCTCAAGCCGCGTATGCAGCCACTCGCCATCGACCGCAAGCGCCGTCTGATCAAACCCCTCATACCTGCTAACGAGCCGATCGCCGGGTTTAAAATATCCATTAAGATCCGGCTGCTTCTCAGGGAATAAACTATGAATGACATACCCTCCCCCAAAATATAACGAAACGATTATCACGGTCACCAACCCGATTTTCACCACCATTCGCATAAAGTCTCCTAACGGTGTAGTCCGCCATACTACACGCGTAAATGAGGTGAATTTCGCACCTTACTGAGGCTTCACAAAAGAAAAGTGATCGGCAACGATCAGCCATCTTCCATCGCGAAACTGCCAGGTCGTGGTGATCCGCTCCGTGATATCGAATGGCTTACCGCTATTTGTTCCGGCGAAACGTATGGTTGAGTGATCCACCGCGACATTGCCGGTGAGCATCCGAACCTTTTGGTCTTTATATTCAACCGTTTCGATCTTCAATGTTACTGCACGGTCTTTATAGGTCGCCAGATCCTCCGCTTTCGTCAGACGCTTGCCTTCCTCATCGGTCACGATGTAATCATCGGCCAGGATCTTAGCGATCGAATTTGCGTCGTTCCGTTTGATCATGTCCGTGTACGCCCGGCTCAATGCCGCGACCTGCTTTTCCATCATCGGCTTGTCGTGCGGCTTTTCGGAATCGTGATCCATCAGTAGCAGCCATCGCCCGTCCCGCTTCTGGAAGATGCCCGTATAACGCCCTTCGTCCACGTGAGGCAGATCGTTTGGGTGGGCCGACTTGAACTCGGTCACCAACCGGAAGTTTCCTGTGACGATCGCAATGTCGCCAAAGACCCTTATCTGCTGATCGGTCATCTCATGTGCCAGCGTTCGATAGCTTGGCGTCTCTTTCAGCTT
>JAQSDP010000378.1 GCA_029945985.1 bacterium
ATCAGAACTCGATCTCGAGGCCGAGCGGAAACGGTACGAAGCTTAAGATAAACATCAGCAATACGAGAACTGCTATGAGCCGCCGCTTGTTATCAAGCGGCGTTTCGTCGTAAGGTCGGGGATGTTTGATCCGCATCATGACGCCGAGGAGGATGGCGATCAGGAACCCGCTCGGGCTGCTGAAGATGAACCAACCGAGGATCGAGAGCACCGCCATAACGGCAAACGCGATCCGGCCGGTCCAGCGGTGAACGCCCCCGCCGAACACTGCGTAGATCGCATGTCCACCATCAAGCTGGCCGGAAGGAATAAGGTTCAGTGCGGTGACGAGCAAGCCGACCCACGCGGCAAAATAGAACGGGTTGCCGATACCTTGCTGCATCTCGATCCTGATGAGAGACTCGAAAAATTGGACGAGCAGCGGCTTGGAGAACTGAATGCCGAAATAGATGTTCTGCAGGATCGGACTCGTGATAACGCCGAGGATCAGCACCGGTATCAGAGCTACAAACCCTGCGATCGGCCCAGCGACGCCGATGTCAAAGACGGCCTTTCGGGAAGGCATCGGTGACCTTATCTTGATAAACGCTCCGAACGTTCCCGCCGGCCCCACCATTGGTGGTGTCGGGATAAAGTAGGGGAGTGTCGCGTCTACCCTATAAATGCGGCAGGCGATGTAATGGCCGAGTTCGTGGGCGAGAAGAATGAAAAGCAAAGACGTCGAAAAGCAGAGTCCATAGAACAGAAGGCCCGGATCTGCGGCCACGCGCTCGAAGACTCCGCCGATAAGCAGAACGTACTTTACCGGCAGAGAAAAGATGAAATTCGCCAGCTCTGCCCAACTCTGCGGATCGGCATCAGGGAGCGTGTCTACCTGCCCGAACGGGAAGATCATCCCGGCGAATGTTGCCGTGCAGAACGTCAGAAATAAGAAGGCCCCGTGCCGCAGATAGCCGCGCCAGGTGGGAACCATCGAAGCATCTTCAGACTGCCACTGTGCTCCATCATCCATAAAAAAATCGCGGGCAATGTGGGCCCACGATGTCGAGAATACTAGTTTGATTCGGCAACTTCCTAATACGCCGGATGCGGGGTCGGATCGGTCGGGAATGTTTCGGTCTCAGCTTCCCCTTCGAACGACTTTGCCGTCAATTCCTTGCCGGGCTTGAACCGGATGGTCTTTCCGGCGGGGATCGGCACTTCTTCGCCCGTCCGCGGATTTCGTCCGACGCCGCGTTTTCGCGGCTTGACGACGAATACGCCGAATCCACGGAGCTCGATGCGTTTGCCGCGAGCCAGGGCTTCCTTCATCGCATTGAACAACGAATCAACAACCTGCTCGGCTTTCTGCTTCGGAACTCCTGTTTTGTCGGCAACTTGGTTGACGATATCGAGCTTGATCATCACTTCCTCCTGCAAGGGCTGTGGACGCTGGGAAAGCAAAAGCGCTGTAAGAGTTCCTATCTTATGCCCGTAAGTTCACATCTGTCAAGGTTTAGCGGAAGCTATGCGCGTTCACGATTTTCTACGGCTACACGATCGCGAAACTCAAGATAGGCGACCGTCACCTTGTCCGGACACTCTAGGTGGGGGAAGTGGCCGATGCCGGAAAGCTCAACAATGTCCTTCTGAGCGGGGACAATTTCACGAAAACGCTTCACCAGATGCTCGCCTGAAACCGGATCGGCGAGGCCATTGATGAACCGGAACGGCTGCGTCATTTGCTGGAGCGGCCGTAACCAACGTTCGCGATATTTCGCTCGCTCCGTCATATAGCGGATCAGGCGATGAGCGATTCGCTTGCCGTTGTTGTGTTTGAAGAGGGTCAGATAATTGTCGAGTTCGGATTCGGCCGGCTTAGTTTCAGGGCCGAACACCTTCGCGAGGTTTTTCTTGAAAACAGGGTCGGGAATCAGTCTGCCAAAGAGTGAGCCGAATGGTGAGATGAGGAGTTTCTGAGCAAGTATCGGGCGATGAGTTTCGGGGAAAAGCGCTCCGTTCAGAAAACAGATCGATGCGATCTCAAAGTTAGATCGTCCTTCGCTTTCGCGGGCGAGAAGTTCCTGCGTGATCGTGTTGCCGTAATCGTGAGCGAGAATGTGAAGGCGGGGAATGCCCAGATGCGCGATCAGATCTTGCAGCACATCGACCTGATCGAACGTGGTGTATCCCCACTGGCTGGGCTTCGAAGAAAAGCCGTAGCCGACCATATCAAAAGCGAGCAGACCGAATCGCTGGGACAGCTGGCCCCAAACCTTATGATAGTCGAATGAGGCGGCAGGAAACCCGTGCAGGCACAGAACCGGATCAACTCCGTCGCCGGAATGTCGGTAGAAGATGTCCAATTTGCCGTGTCTAAAGTAAGTCCCGCCGGCTCGCCATTCGTCCAAAGTCATTTCTTTATCCGCTGAATGTGAAAGTGTTAGGATAATATCACGCTGGTTAGAACGACAATTTGGGGGGGGACAGATGCGCTGGAGAGACCAAAGGCAGAGCGGGAATGTTGAAGATCGACGTGGAATGGGACGCGGAGTCGCCCTCGGCGGCGGCGGGATCGGGGTGCTGATCCTCGCGGCGATCGTGTGCCTGCTCGGCGGCGATCCGCGGCAGCTGCTTGAGGGGGGAATTCCTCAACAGGGTCAACCGCCCGCTGCAAGCAATAGGTCAAATCAGCCTCCCGACGAAAATCGCCAATTTGCGAGCGCCGTTCTTGCGAGCACCGAGGATGCGTGGAAACAGATCTTTCCCGCGCAGGCTCGTGAAAACTATCAGGAACCGAAGCTCGTTTTGTTCGACGGCCAAGTGTCGTCAGCGTGCGGCCGCGCGGATGCATCGATGGGT
>JAQSDP010000379.1 GCA_029945985.1 bacterium
CCCTAAGAAATCTTGCAAGTGTATCAGCCTCAAGCCGGCTGTCCGTGTGGGCAATGATTGACATCGCGACCGCGTAAACCCGCGGAAACCCTGCGAACTCGCCCTGTGTAAGTTTGGGCAGCTCACGATAATAACCGGCCGGAAGATCCTCATGGATCTCGCGCAGCTGTTCTTCGACTATGTGAAAGTTATCTACTAACCATTCCGCCGCTTGAGATACAGATCGATCATCACGAATGGCGTTCGTTAAAGAATTATAGGCAGCAACTAAGACCCCGCGATTCCTGTCAAGCCTGGGGCGTAATTTCTGAAATCGTTTTGGGTAGTCAACCGATTGATGCTCAGCCGCAAGCATTACCGCCAGCTGCTCGAGTTTTTCGACGCTATAAAGCTCTCCCCGAATCGGATCATAATTCTCGCCTTGACCGAAAATGTTCTTGAATAGATCTGACTTTGGAAAGGATAGTTTTGCCATTTTCATTCAAGCAGATCTTAGAAGCTACCGTTCTTTTCGAACCCATCCAATATTGTGAACCTTTACCAATCTAAAAAAAACGGGTGGTTCAGGTATTTCCCTGAACCACCCGACGAGGCAGCTTTAACTGCTAATTAAGGCCGGCAATAGCCTCCCCTTAAAAAACTAGCGCCTCCCACGACCTATTCGTGGAGACGTTGGGCGTCAACGATAGTAATTGACTATCTTGAGGTTATTCGTCACGACGCTTAGTGTCTGTGCTCTACCGCACACTCAATTAGAAAACGACCTCGAATGTTCTCGATGGATAAAAAAGGCTGTCGTCCCGTTGGGGAAACTTCCCATTCTTACTCGGGTAGTGAAATGTGGCTTCTTTTTCAACCCCGGTTAGTTCCCGCAACAATCACCTTTCGACAATAGGTCGAATGCTCCGTAATCCGACTGCCTAGACATTGATTGGTCTCAGAGACCAATTAACTTCTGATTGCGCGATCCGCGGTATTCGCCGGCGCCTTGACCCAGTTGAAGTTGAAACGGGCCGTCGATTAGCAAGTCAATATGGGTGAGAACGAAATCTATGTTGGGATCCTTTCGGCCAATCAATTCCTCGACTGTGTACCCAGAATAGATCGTTATATGAAGTCCGTGACGATTTAGCCGCGAGACAAGTTCTGCGACAGGACCCGGTTGATCGAATGGCTCGCCGCCTAGGATCGTCACACCATCGAGAATATGACGTTGGGCAACGATCTCGTCAACGATTGAGTGAACCGATGTTAGCGTTCCGTTCGCCCTTTGGTGAGTTTGAGGTACGTGGCATCCGATGCAGCGAATTGAACACCCCGAAACTTGAATCACACTGCGGCGGCCGGGGCCATCAACAACTGAGTCGTGATAAATCCGGTAAAGCCAGATCGAGAAATCGTCAGCTTCAGGATGATCTGATTTCGTCGATCTAGTTTGAAGAACCGGTAAGTATCTTTTGTTCTCAGCGGGCTTGGCGCAGTTTAGGTTTACTCGGCCCCCAAGATCACCCGCGAGATCATCGACGGAAGATGTCGGAGTTTGCGAGATCTCAACGGTGACTCGTCCGACATCTGGTTCCAGCACAAAAACGAGTTCCTTACTCATTTGATCCTACTCGCCGTTTTGATCGAGGCTTTATATGAAATTCGGCTGTTTTCCGATCGACTGTAGGTTTGCCGAGTACCTGCTTTATCCGTAGGGCTGTCTGCTCGCACGCCGGGCCCTTTACTCCGTTGATCTGCGTTTCGCACTTCCCGGTTTCGGTATCGATGGTGAATTCGATTTCAGGCATATACGCTCCTTAAAGTCAGAATCGCACTCTGATCTTGATCGTCTTTCCGACTTGCTCTTTAATAAGGGTGCCGCCGAGTTTCTTCGCCATCTTTCGGGCCGCTACTTCGTGGTAGCTGTTCTGAAGTCTGATCACGAAGTCTTTCCCAAGACGGTAAGCAAGATCCAGATCATCGATAATGGCAACATAACCTTTTGCGGTCTTCTGAAAACCGATGTCACCTAATAGTGATTGGCCCTTTATGTCTCGACGTCGGATGACGATATCAGCAGTCTGTGGATTTCTTTTATCCCAACCTTCAAGAGGGAGATTGGATCCCTGAGTGGGCGACGCAAATCCGCATTCTGCAAGAGCGTCAAGAAGCAGATCGTGATTCGGGAATGACTGGGATTCGAAGGTCATGTATTTACTCATTGAGATTCTCCGTACTTAGAGTTCATAGATTCGATCGGCACGACTACCGGCAAGGCCTGTGTTCTCAATTCGGGAGCCTACGCCTTTGATATTATTCCGTGCCCATTTGCGTATCTCTTCGATCTTCTCGCTCATCATCTGGGCGGTAGGCGTGATGGTCTCGATGCATTTAATGATGTCGCGGGTCTCGGCCTGTCGGTCGCCGTCGATGAACGCTTCAAGAACGCCGTCTTTGACTGCACCTTCTATTTCGGCACCGGAGAAGTCGTTGCTCTTATCCACGAGTTTTTCGAGGTCAAAGTGTTCGGAATCGAGTGCCCTTTTCTTGAGGTGAACCCGGAATATCTCTTTGCGATCCTCTTTCTCGGGAAGGTCAACGAAATGTATATAGGAGAACCTGCCGATTCGAAATTGTTCGGATTCGAGTTCGCGGACATCGTTGGCGGTCGCAAACACAAGAACGTCTTGGTTGTCCTGCATCCAGTTAAGGAGATAAGAGATGGTTCGTGCGGTTTCGCCTCCGTCGGTCTTGTTCGACGACTTCATTCCTGAGACCGCCTTCTCGAACTCGCTAATTCCGAGAATGCCTTTGATCGTTCCGGCGATCGATAACGCCCGCTTTATAGA
>JAQSDP010000380.1 GCA_029945985.1 bacterium
TTGTTTCGATGTTAATGCCCAGGCTTCGGACCATCTCGATCGTCCCTGCATCGACACGCGAAATGTACGGCACGTCGTTGTTCGGCGAATACTGCATCACGATCCGCTTGCCCTTGCCGCCGACCGCCGCACCGACCTGGCTTTTCAACAGCGACCACTCGCGATAGATCAGCTTCCTACCGGGCAGGACGTCGATCTGGTCGGGCTCGATCGCATGCACGACCTTAACGGGTTCGCCCGTCGCAGGCACGTAATAAAACCATCGTCGCGAACCGCCAAGCCGCTCCGTCTTCAATATCCGCGGGATCAGAATATCGCTGCCGCGAAAATCGTAGAACAACCATCCGTCGAGTTTCTGCTGCTTGAGTGCCGCTTGGATCTCGGTGATACGCTTCTGCTGATCAGTCTGAAGTCGAACAAATTCGCCGACGTCTTCACCATCGATCTTGACCACAGAGGGGCTGCCGCCCTTTGATACGTACTGAGCCGAAACCGCAACGCAGAGGGCCAGACTTACTACAAGTAGTTTGATCATTTCAATGCTGAACCAGTGAACGCCTTGTCAGCCAACCGGAGGAATTCCTGAACCTGCCTGTCCCAATATTTCCAATCGTGAACGCCGGGCAGTTGTCGATATTCGTGCGGGACTTTCTTTTCGACGAGAAGGCTCACGAAGTTGCGATTGTTCTGAAAAAGGAAATCCTCGGTGCCGCAGTCGAGATATATGAATGGAATCGTCTTCGCTTTCTCGGGCGTCATCGCCCGGATGATCCCGAACAGATCATTCGACTTTCGAGTGTCCGATCCGACCGGCCCAAAGATGCCGTCAATTGTCTTCCCGATCGCTCCGGCCATCGTCTTTTCCGAAATGTCCGCCGCACCCAACGCTCCGCTGAACGAACCAGCGAGCACGAACTTGTCGGGATACTTCAATCCGAACTTCAACGAGCCAAACCCGCCCATCGAAAGGCCGGCGATCGCCCGTTTATCCCGCGTCGGCAGCGTCCTGAACTTCTTGTCGACCTCAGGAATGAGTTCTTGAACGATGTAGCTTTCCCACTTTTCCTTACCATCCGACACGCTATCGGTGTACCAGCCGTTTCCGCCCTCTGGCGTGACGATGATCATCCGATATTGCCGAGCGACGCTTGCGAGTTTCGTAAGCGTAACCCAGTTGTCCGCGTTACCTGTTAATCCATGCAGCAGGTAAAGTACTGGAAATCGGGAGTCGCGTTCCTCTGAATACTTTGACGGGAAAATTACCCTGTAAGGCATTTCGCGCCCCATTAGACGGCTTGCAAGTTTCTCGGAATTGGGGGAAGGATAATCTCCATCTCCTTTTATCGTGGTGACGGCTTGCGCGTGGGAAGTAGCGACGAAGCTAAGCCATAAAATTAAAAGAGCGATCAGATTCAGCCTTCTCATTCTTCTCCTTCAGACCTATCCAAATATCTTCCCGAGCCAACCGCCGCTGCCTTCTTCTTTAGCTGCGACCTGTGCGAGTTCGCCCGAGTCGAGCCACACGCCCGTGCATTTGTTGCAGACGTCTATCGTGATCCCTTCGTAAGTCGTTTCGTATAGTGCACCTTCACAACGGGGGCATTGCATGTCAGCACTCTTGCTGTCGTCGCCCAAGATCTGCGACTTCATCTTTTCGAGAAGCTCTCGTTCCTTGCGGTGAAAATATTCGTTCTCAAGTGCGCGTCCGCGCTCATCCAGTTCAATGGGCATTGATGTTGATCTCCTGAAAGTTAGAACCACCTGCGTTAGCGGGTGGTTTGAATGTAGAATGCTGTGATTATACAGAACCCGGAACCCGGTCGCTACCGCTCGCGGTTCTGACTACGATTCCGTCTTGTGGATCGACCGCATTCTCTGGCGTGCTTTCTTAGAGCGTCGGATCGTCGGCTTGCGTTTGAGGCTCTCACCGGCCCAGTCGGATACCTGCTTGAACGGGTGCCATTCGAAATTCTCAAGTGGCAGCACCTCGCTCGACGAATCGCGCAGCCTTAGGGTACTGAACGCGACAAAAAATATTGCGAAGTTAAAGATCGCTCCCACGGCTATAACCATCCATCCGGGTGCGAGGCCGACGGTCGCTCGGGAGGCAAATATCTCCCAGAAACGAGCCATGTCCTGCGGCGTCTGAGCCGGAATCGGTGAAGGATGGATGTAAATCTTCAGGGCCCATGACAAAGCCAACAGGATGAAGATCCAAAGATAATTCGCACGCAAGCGTCGCCCGACGGCTTCCCATTCGCTAATGGTAAAATGCGGAGAGATCAGATCAGCTGAGATGTGATCGGCCCATTCCTTGTCCGGCGGGATCACGCGATGGGATAGCATCGGAGCGAAATATCCGGTCTCGAGAACCCGGACGCGGTTCGCCCAGACCTCGTAGTAGCGATAGCGCCGTGCTTCCATAAACAGGAAGATCGAGACCAGGATCGAGTTGATCGGGATGGCGAAATGCGGGTTGTCGGGCGAGCTAAAAACGAACGATAAGGTAGCACCCGCCGTGATCACTGCCCAGTTCGTCGTCGCGTCAAGCCGATTTCGCCAGATGTTCGACCGCTGAATCTCACCGCGATAGAAATGCACCATCGCCGTGTTGAATTCCGCGGGCTGCAGCTTTTGTGCGATGGTTACGGGGGTAGTTTGGGTCTTCTGGTTACGGCGGCGAACCTCGTCGGCAAAGGCTTTGAAGGCGTCGGGTACGTTGGTAGTATGTATGTCTTCGGTCGTGCGATTGCCCGGCCGAATGTCGTCGCTCATATGGCGTTTAAGAGAGAGTTGATAGGAAACGGCAACTCCGATCACCA
>JAQSDP010000381.1 GCA_029945985.1 bacterium
AGGCAACGCCTTCGCTACGATCGATTACAGCATGTCGCCGCCGTGGGTCTTCGTCGGCCAGCAGGTGACGCTCGAAGAGATCGGGCTGGGCGATGCGAAGTCGGCAACGCGTGAAGCTCGACGCGTGTCAGCAGCCGGCATGGGCTGCCCCAACTGCGGCGGACCGTTAGACCTCATAGCCCCCGACAAAGCCGAGCGCGTCACCTGTTCCAATTGCGATTCTTTGCTCGACGTAAATCAGGGAAATCTTTCTTACCTGCACGCCTTGAATCCTGTTCCGGACGCGCCGGCATTCGTTCTCGCGATCGGCTCGGAAGGAACGTTCATGGGCGACGTGAAGTTCAAGATCATTGGTGCGGTCGACCGAAGTGTAACGTTTGACGGCACCAAGTATCACTGGCACGAATATCTGCTTTATAACCCGATGGTGGGGTTCCGATGGCTCGTGCATTCAGACAATCATTGGAACTTCGTGGAGCCGGTCAATCCGGCTGAAGTTACAAGCACGACGATGTTTCAGACGGGCTCGACCGTCAGCTACGACGGACGCACCTATAAAATATTTCAGGACGCTCCCGCGACGGTGGAATACGTCAAGGGCGAATTCTATTGGCGAGTTGAACAGGGTGAAAGGGTTCGTGCCGTCGACTTCATCTCTGCGCCGTACATGCTTTCGCAGGAGATGACGGCGAGCGAAGTGAACTGGTCGGCCGGAACCTACATGACGAATGCGGAGGTCGAGAAAGCCTTCGGCATCTCGGACCTGCCTAAGCCGTGGGGAGTCGCACCGAATCAGCCGTTTACCGGTTCCTTCTATTACACCTGGGGAGCACTGCCGCTTCTGCTTTTGCTACTCGTCGCGGGGTTCATGTCCATCGTCAGCGGAGGTTTCGGACCACCGGCCCTGTCCCAACAGGTCACGCTTCCGGCGATGCAGAATGCTCAAGCTCCGCAGACTGTATTCAGCGTTCCTTTCGACATCAAGGCCAATCGAAACGTACGGATCACGGCGAGTGCAAATGTCAGCAATGCCTGGGCAGACCTTGATGTCGATCTCGTGAACGACCAGAGCCAGGAGGTCGAATCGGTCAATGTGCCGGTCGAATACTACAGTGGAAGCGACAGTGACGGAGCCTGGACCGAAGGTTCACAATCCACTGACGCTACGCTCTCTTCGCTTCCGGCGGGCAAGTATACACTTCGTGTGGAAGGCACGTGGCAGAATTGGCAGCAGCCGATCGCTGTGAATGTGAGGGTCGAACAGGGAGTGAATCGCGGCGTCAATTTTTGCTGTGCACTCATTGCTCTAGGTATCGTTCCGCTATTTGGTTTGATAAGAAAATGGAGCTTCGAGGCTTCGCGTTGGAAAGACAGTATGTTCGGGTCGTCAGCCGACTCGGACGATGAATAGTTATGATGAAGATCCTATACGCATTGTTCGCGGGCGGTGTACTGCTCACTTATGCAACAGCCGCTTGGTTTGGCTGGGAACTCGCCAACTCAGGCAGTAAATCACGGCTCGGCGTGCCGTTCATCTATACCGGATTTCGTGGAGGAAAGTAAATGTTGATGCAGACACTAGGAATGGTCGTAAAAATGGACCAACTGCTCGAGGTTTTGGTCACGACGCTGATCTTCGTGTTCATCGGTTTGGTGATATTCTCGGTTGCATACGGAGTGCTTAGCTTCATGTATCCTATCAAGAAAGAGATCGAGGAAGACCAGAACACGGCGCTCGGCATCGTCATTGGGTCGATAATGATCGGCCTTGCGCTGATCATTTCTGCCGCAATACAAGGTTAAGATCGTTAGGAAGAGGCTTTATAACGCGGTGGACGCGGAGAATTGTCTCCGTGTCATTGCGTTTTTTGTTTTATAGGCTCTAATGAAGACCCCGCTCCTGTTTTTGAATGTAGTCATCATCGCCACGTGCGGCCTGATCTATGAGCTGCTCGCAGCCACAGTCTCGAGCTATGTCCTCGGCGACTCGGTCACCCAGTTCTCGCTGATCATTGGCATTTATCTTTCGGCGATGGGTGTCGGATCGTATCTTTCTAGATTCATCGATAAAAACGTCGCGGAGAAGTTTATAGATATTGAGCTGGCGGTGGCCGTCGTCGGTGGGTTCTCCGCTCCGCTCCTCTTTCTGTCGTTCGCTTACGTCTCATATTTCAGCATCGTTCTATTCACAATGGTCTTCGTGATCGGAACGCTCGTAGGGCTGGAGATCCCGCTGCTGATGCGGATCTTGAAAGACGAGCTTGATTTCAAAGAACTAGTATCGCGCGTGCTCGCGCTCGATTATGTCGGCGCCCTCGTTGCGTCGCTGCTGTTTCCGATCTTTCTGGTTCCGAAGCTCGGCCTAAATCGAACATCACTCCTCTTCGGGATGCTCAACGCGGCCGTCGGCATCTGGGCTACATGGCTTCTCGAGCCGCTGATAAAGAACAAGACATTGACCGTCCTCCGAGTGAAGGGTGTCGTCGTTATCGTTCTGCTCGGTATCGCCTTCATCAAGGCAGACAGCCTCACGACTCTCGCGGAGGATGGCTTGTTCGTCGATAACATCGTCTACGCCAAGAGCTCGCCGTATCAGCGGATCGTCGTTACTAAAGGTAAGACCGGCCACGCGCTTTTTCTGAACGGGAACCTGCAGTTCAATTCCTTCGACGAATATCGCTATCACGAAGCGTTAGTGCACCCTGCCTTCGCCGCGTTCGACGGTGTGCCGAAACGGGTTCTCGTACTCGGCGGAGGCGATGGTCTGGCATTGCGAGAGATACTGAAGT
>JAQSDP010000382.1 GCA_029945985.1 bacterium
CGCTTCAGGAAAACAATGCCATCGCCGTTCTCGACATCCGCACCGCCAAGGTTACGGCGATTCACGGGCTCGGATTCAAGGATTACACTGACCCGAACTTCAAACTCGACGCCAGCGACCGGGATGTACCAGGGTCGTCCAACAACGGCATCTACAACGTCCGCAACTGGCCGGTGTACGGCATGTATCTTCCTGACGCGATCGCCGCTCACAAGTACAAGAACGAAACGTTTTTGATCACGGCAAACGAGGGCGACGCACGCGATTGGCCCGGATTTGCGGAAGAGGCTCGTGTCGGTTCGCTCACGCTTGATCAGCCTTCGTTCGCCGCCAAAGGCTATGCGGATGTCAGCACCGGAGCTAACGGCCTGCGAAATAACGACAACCTCGGCCGTTTGAACGTGACGCGAACGTTGGGCGACGAGAATGGAGACGGTGTTTACGAAGAGCTTTACACGCTCGGTGGCCGTTCGTTCAGCATCTGGACGACAGGTGGCGATCAGATCTTTGACAGCGGCTTTGCATTCGAACAGATCACTTACGCGGCTGCTCCGCTGTTCTTCAATACGAGCAATGACGATAATGCGTTCGACAGCCGAAGCGACAACAAAGGCCCTGAACCCGAAGCGGTCACGATCGGCAAGGCCTACGGCCGGTCATACGCATTCATCGGACTCGAACGCACTGGCGGGATCATGGTCTATGACGTAACGAACCCGTATGAGGTCAAGTTTGTTCAATACATCAACAACCGCGATTTCCGCGCTCCCGTCAGCACCGAAGCCGCCAAAGACCTTGGTCCGGAGGGCATTCACTTCATTTCGGAAGACAATAGTCCTATCGGTGTCCCGATGATCGCCGTCGCCAATGAGGTAAGTGGGACGACGAGCCTTTACGAGTTCGCTCAGGTGAAATAGTTTTTAAGCTAGGCCAATGGAAAAGGCAGGTCCGGTTGGGCCTGCCTTTTTACTTAATGTTACGTTCGTCTTTCTTACCCGATGAACATATCTTCGTCAACGTAGACCCGGTCGATCTGCTTCGGGGAGGGAGCGAAAAGAACTTCAAGTCCTTTTCGTACGCCAGCCATGACCGCAGCGATCTCGCGGGCCGGGACGACGATCTTCTGCTGTACAAACTCAGTTGTATCAACAACTTGCGAGTGGGTACGGTCGATCGAGTTGGACACCATTGTTACTTTATCGCGTGCCACAAGAGCCGTCGACGAGACGATCGTCCGAAGCTCAGCGACCTCGTCCCTGATCAGCTCGGTCGAATCTGACAAGTATTTTGTAGCCGACGCCAGATTGCTCGCAACTTCGCTGAACTGAACCGACATTTCGCGGCCTTGGACGCTCATGGCGTTGACCTGCGTAATAAGCGGCTCGACCCTCTCTTCGACGCGCTGAACGGTTGCGGTTACGCGGCGAATGGTCAAAAAGATCGCCACAGACGCGAACGCAATTACTACGAAGCAAATCGCGATAACGATCGAGGCGATCATCATCCAAGCCTGAGGGTCGTTAAAGTTCATACCTTAATTATTAATTATTCTCTTCTTTGACCGGATAGCTCGGTCGGCCTTCGGTAATCGATTTAGCTTCCGTTTTGCGCTTTTCCGCGACATAGGCGTCCTTACCCGCCTCGACTGCAGCGGTGAACGGATTGGCCGTGCTGGCAGCCGCGGTACGAGCCTTTTCAGCTATTTCTCCCGCTTTTTCCTGCGCGGTATGGATATACTCCGTCGCCTTTTCACGGCCGACCTCATAGTACTCACCTGCACGTTCCTGAAGGTGTGAAGCAGTTTCCTTGCTCTTTTCAATTCCCTTACGGGTCGCGTCCGCAATATCACCGCGAAGCTCGTGTCCGGACTTAGGTGCAAAAAGCAGTGCAACCACGGCACCAATGCCGCCACCGATCAATAAATAGGTAAGTTTGGTGCTAACGTTAGCCTCGTCTCGGTCGTATTCGTGTGTCATAAATATCTCTCCTGTATTCAATTAATACAAACTTAGGCAATATTGTTCTGAAGCAATAAATATACCAAAAGACAACAGGTTAGACAATAAAAATCGATTTGCGGCCGCTTTAGTGCAGAGCTTCTGGGGTTTTGTTATGGTAATAGATTGCCCTTTGTTATGGATCGCGAGCTTATAAGAAATTTTTCGATAATTGCCCACATCGACCACGGTAAGTCGACGCTGGCGGACCGCCTTCTGCAATTGACGGGCGCTGTGGCGGATCGCGACATGGAAGCTCAGATGCTGGATGACATGGACCTGGAACGTGAACGCGGAATCACGATCAAGGCCCACGCGGTGCGCCTTGATTACAAGGCCCAAGACGGCAAAAATTACGTTCTTAACCTGATCGACACTCCGGGCCACGTGGATTTTTCTTACGAAGTTTCTCGCTCGCTGTCGGCTTGTGAAGGCGCATTGCTGGTCGTTGATGCCTCGCAAGGTGTTGAGGCTCAGACACTTGCGAATACGTATCTGGCTATAGCGAACGATCTTGAGCTCTTGCCGGTGCTGAATAAGATCGACCTACCATCCGCCGAGCCCGACCGCATCAAAGAGCAGATCGAGAATATTATCGGGCTCGACACGAGTGAAGCTTGTTTAACCTCGGCAAAGACAGGGCTTGGGGTCGAGGACGTCTTGGAGGCAATCGTAAAGAAGATCCCGGCGCCGAAGGGCGTGCGTGAAGCTCCGCTAAAGGCGTTGATATTTGACAGTTGGTACGACTCATATCGCGGCGTGATCGTGCTGTTCCGTGTGATCGACGGTA
>JAQSDP010000383.1 GCA_029945985.1 bacterium
TTTCTCGGGCGGCAGCCCGGTCTCCTTCGCGACCATCGCCTGCACGACTTGCTGCGCCTGAATCCCACTCCAGACCTCTGCGCGATCGGCTCGTACATCTGCAGTAGCGTTCATTGGTTCCATCGTCGCGTGCGCGAGATAGGGGGCGAAGTAAACAGCCTCGACCCTTTTCGCTGCCTTCGCTTTGCCCGCCGCGATGTCGCCAGTTTTCTTTGCCTCTATGCCTTTGGCAGTCTTGGCCAACTCGATGTCCGACGCAAGAAGGGCACGGCTGTTGACGCCGGCCATCTTGCCTTGGTCCCACGTTATCTTCAGGGCCTTGCGCCCTCGCGTCGCCGCCCAGTAATTGTCGGCGACCACCGCAACACCGCTGTCGAGTTTATACACGCCGCGAACACCTTTGATCGCCTTGGCCGCCGCATCATCAAAACTCGTTACCTTGCCGCCTATCACCGGCGAACGTGCGATAGTAGCCGTCAGCATTCCGGCCACTTTTATATCGATCCCGAATACGCCTGTGCCGTTCACCTTCTCAGGCGAATCGAGCCGCTTCATGCTTTTGCCGATGTAGCGGAAATCTTTTGGATCTTTTAGCTTAGGCTCGGCCGGCGGGGTGATCTTTGCGGCGGCTTCGAGTAGGGTGCCGTACTTCGCTGTCCTACCCGACGTCGGGTGAAATACCTCGCCGTTGCGGGCACGACACTGATCAGCCGGAACTCCCCATTGCTGAGCCGCCGCCGCCACCAGCATCTCGCGAACCGTCGCGGCCGACTTCCGAAGCGGATCGAAAAGTCCCTTTACGCTCGCGCTTCCGCCGGTGACCTGCATACCACCGAGGGCCGGATTATTGAACTCTTTTCCCGGAGGGCCGTGCTCGTAATGGACGTCCTTCCAATCCACTTCAAGCTCGTCCGCCACTATCATCGGCAGCGACGTAAGCACGCCCTGGCCCATCTCCGCCTGACCGACCGTGACCGTCACTCTACCATCCGGAGCGATCTTGATAAACGCGTTCGGCTTGAACTCGGCGGGAGCGGACTCGGGAACTCCCAGCTTCTCTTCCGCCCGCGACCTCATCGGAAATCCGGACGTTATTAGCAGGGCCCCGCCGGCTACGAGCGATGCCTTAAGAAATGATCTGCGATCGACTTCTAGCTTGGGTGTGGTCATTTCGCACCTCCTGCGATCGCCGCTTTCTTGATCGCGTCGCGAATGCGGTTGTATGTGCCGCAGCGGCAGATCACCCCGCTCATCGCGGCGTCGATGTCGGCGTCGGTGGGTTTCTTGTTCTCTTTCAGCAAGATCGCCGCAGACATGATCTGCCCGGATTGGCAATAGCCGCACTGTGGGACGTCCGCCTCGATCCACGCCTTCTGAAGTGCATGTGTCGAGTCGGGCGAGATACCTTCGATCGTGGTGACCTCTTTGCCAACGACGGCCTTGAACGGCGTCACGCACGAACGCTTAGCTTCACCGTCGACGTGCACGGTACACGCGCCGCATTGAGCGACTCCGCAGCCGAACTTCGTCCCGGTTAACCCACAATCGTCGCGGATCACCCAAAGCAGCGGCGTGTTCGGATCCACATCCACGTCGTATTGCTTACGATTAACACTGAGTTTCGCCATATGAAACCTCTTCGATCTTTATGTCTTGATTTATCGCGTTGGAACTTGGAAGCAATAATAGCGCGAAACGAGGCCAATGATAGCGAATCTTCGGCCTCGAATTTGGATTTGACGGAATCAGGTTACGACCCTCCTAATTCATCCAGTACGATCTCCGGATTCTCAACGGCGAACTGATCGCGTGGTTTCGAATCGATCTCGGCGCGTATCGGCCTGGTGCCGACGTTTGGTTTGAACCTGCCGTTCTCGTCGTAGAGCCGTCGATACTGTTCGCTATTGCGGATGACGCCCTGTACGTATCCCTTCGTCTCGCGGAATGGGATCGCCTCGACAAATTCGTCCATCTCTATCGGCAGCGTCGCACGCCATTGCGGAACACGTCCCGGGCCGGCGTTATAAGCGACGGCCATATATTCGATCCGTCCGAACTTATCCAGCTGATCGCGCATATAGCCGGTTCCGAGTTCGATGTTGAGCGCCGGCTGAAAGAGGTCGTTGACCGAAGCAGGCGACGTCGTCCCGTACTTCCGTGCAACCAGCCGGGCGGTCGGAAGCAGCAACTGCATCAATCCATACGCCTTCGCCTGCGAGGCGGCTCGCGGATTGAACACTGATTCCTGCCGGATGAGTCCCGCGACCTGATACAGATCAAGGTTTCGGTTCTTCGCCCAAACCTTGATCTGGTCCCACGCGACATGCGGGTAAAAGATCTCCCATTCCTCGCGTCCCATCTCTTCGGGAAACATTTGCGAGTAATCCGGATAGCTCTTCGCAAGAGCGAGCAGGGCGTTCACGTTGTCGCCCTTGAAACGATAGTGGCGGGCCAGTGCGAGATTGATCTTCGGCGAATTCTGCGCGGTTTTCTTAGCTTCGTTGAGCTCGTCTATCGCCCAGTCGAACAGCCCGATCGTGCTCAGGTCTTCGCTCTTCTCGGCGCGAGCAAGTTCCGTGGGGCCGGAAGTTTCCGGGGCAACCGTTACGGTCTTCATATTGGCGACCGCCTTTGCGACTTGCGGATCCAACCTCGCCCCTGCCGGACACGACATCGCCGCGACTCGCTGCTGGGCCTGATAGCCGTACCAGTTGGCCGAGTATCTGTGGATCACCGCATCATACAGCGCGCATGCTTCCGCAGTCTTGCCCGCCCGCTGCGAATCA
>JAQSDP010000384.1 GCA_029945985.1 bacterium
CTTTGTCGATTCGAAACTAAAGAAGTCATATACCTTCGCGAACACGTCGGGGGGATTGCGTTCCGACACGATTTATACACTGTTCACCGACCGCGAAGGCGTCCTGTGGATCGGGACCAATCGGGGAGTGAGCCGCTTTGATCGACTGGGAGCGTCTCAGGAAACGCTGTCGGATTCAGCTAACGCTAATTTTATCCGAACTTTGTTTCGCGCAGCCGACGGCACGATCTACGCCGGATCGAACCGCGGCTTGTTTCGGAAGGTTAATGACAAATGGGAGGCGGATGCATCGCAAGGCAACCGAGCGATCTTCGCGCTCAGCGAAGAGCGATCGGGGAAGTTGTTGGTCGGAAGTGTGGAGAGATCGTCTCTTGATCAGAAAGCTTCGACGGAGGCAGCCACTTGGGCGTTCGCCGACTTCAAAGGTGAGAAGTACGCGGCGGTCAACGGTGTCGGTCTTGTGCAACTTTGTCCGGGCGGCAATATCGTCCGGGCTCAGGAGCGGTCGATCAGCAGTCTGTCCGCGGTAGGCGAAAAGCTTTATTTCGGAACGATCGACAAAGGGTTGTTCAGTTTCGACGGGCAGGCATTGAAGAATGAGGTGGGCCCCGACCGGCTTCAGAGCGGAACAATCTGGAAGATCAACAGCGAGGTGGATGGCGCTTTGTTGATCGCTGGTCAACACGGGGTTTTCCGAATCTGCGATCAGCATGTCGAAAAGATAATAGCGGCAGAAGAGGTTCGTGATGTCTTCATTGACGGCACGCATATATGGGCGGCTACGACGACACGCGGATTGCTCCAGGCACGGCACGATGAGCGGTTCGGGTTGCTTGTTTCGGAGGTCGGGTTCGAACAAGGGCTCCCTTCGGAAAAAGCATTTTCGATCTTAGCAACGGAAGACGGCATTCTGGTCGCGACGAACCGCGGTGTCGTCACATATCGGCGCGGATCGGTTCCGCCCAAGATCATTGCCACGCGCATCGCGAGCCAGCGGTCGCACGATCTCAGAGAGGCGGCTTCGACGATAGCGCTGGAGTATCCTCAGAACTCTTTGCTGGTCGAAGTGGCCGGGCAAAGCAGTCGGACATTTCCTGAAGAGTTTCAGTACGCGTTTGTTCTGGCCAATGCGAAGGGCGAAGAGATCGACCGCCGGTTGTCGAATGATTTTCAGTACTCGCCTTCGGGACTCGCAGCGGGTGAATATACGATCGAGGCGATCGCTTTCAACCGGGATCTGCTTGCATCAGAGGCGCTCGCGATCAGGTTTTCGGTGGCGAAGGCGCCATTTCCGTGGACCGCTACCGCACTCGGTGTGCTGCTCGTGATCGCATTGTTGGGGCTTGTTTGGGCGTTTGTCGCCAATCGGCGGGTGCTGGTTCGCAATCGTCAGCTAGCGGCGGCCAAGCTCGACCTTGCGAACGAGGCCGAACGCGAACGCCGACGCATCGCGCGCGATCTGCATGATCAGACGCTTGCGGATCTGCGGAGTTTGATGCTGTTGAGCGATGCCGCAAAGCCTGAGATCGCTGGATTCCGTGACGAGATCGAGGCCATCTCGGGCGAAGTGAGGCGAATATGCGAAGACCTGAGTCCTTCCGTTTTGGAGAACGTCGGCCTCGTCGCGGCGCTTGAATTCCTGCTGAAGGGAGCGATCGCCAATCACAGTTTTTCGGCGAAGGAGCACTTAGAAGAGAACCTCGGATTCTCAATGAACGTTCAGCTTCAGATCTACCGAATCGCGCAGGAAGTTTTGACCAACATCAAAAGTCATTCGAGTGTAGATTCGGTCGAGATGGCGGTTGATGAATCCGACGGCGAGTTCGTGATGAAGATCCGTGATGACGGAGGCGCGTTTGACCCGGAGTCGGTAACAACCAGAGGTAGAGGGATCGCGAATATCAGGGCTCGTGCGTCGATGATCGGCGCGGACATCGATTGGGAGCCAAACACTGGAAGCGGCAATCGATTCCGGCTAAAGGTTTCCAAAGAGTCGAGGTTAGGATTGTCTTAGTTCGCCGATGATCTGCATCTTTTCTATTCATGTACCTTTGTGTCCTCTGTCTTAAAGAGAGTTTTAGACACAATGAGCACAGAGGCGAAGACACCAAGGCTCACAAAGAATTCAAGTCGACCGGTATCGGCCGTATTGGGAACTTGAGCTGTACCCGACCAATGCTCGAATTGCGAGGAGTGGGAGAAGGAGGATGAGCGGCGTGAGAATGACGAAGGCCGCGTGTTCCCAGAAGCTGACGCCTTGTTGGTAGGCACCGTTCGCCAGCGGGATCCCGAGGGTTGTAACCCAGTAAATAGAGAGCGGGATCAGCGAATTTCTTAGCACGCTCAGCCTGCCACGGCGAACATTTCCTGCGTCTTCGAGACCCGCGGCAAGCGTGTAAAAAAACAGCAGAAAGCCGAAATAAATGAATATACCCTCCAGCCGATGAAGTTGATCCGGATTGATCCAGATCATTTCTGGTGACATTCGATGCATGCGGATGGCGAGCGTGATGCGGACCGTGTTTGCAATAAGTGTCGAACCATATGCCGCGAGGATCACGGCGGGAATGAACGCCCAGGAAACATCTGTCTTCAGAGCCTTCCGCAGTTTCAAAAAGCACAGCATCAAGAACGCCATGATCATGAAGTTTACGCCGGAACATGAATCGGCGATCAGGAACGAATGATCGGCGCTCATGTATCCGGCGTGGGATTCGAACCAGAACGTCTCGCGTGTTAT
>JAQSDP010000385.1 GCA_029945985.1 bacterium
TGGCGGGTGGTGAAAGCTCAGCCAACGAGCAGCCGAAACTTGTGTCGGACTCTCTGCCATCTGCCCACGCAAGTGATACCGCCATGACCGTCGAAAAGGCGGCCGAGATCGCGGGCCTTGCAGACGATATCGAAGACTTTCCGAACAAGTATGAGCAACTCGTCGGTGAACGTGGCATCACGTTGTCAGGGGGGCAGAAGCAGCGGACGGCGATCGCGCGTGCCGTGATGCGAGACCCGCGGATACTGATCCTCGACGATTCGCTCAGCGCGGTCGACACATACACCGAAGAGCGCATACTGAACAATCTCCGCGGCGTGAGGAAAGATCGAACGACGCTGATCGTCTCGCACCGGATCTCGACGATCCGCGATGCCGATCTCATCTGCGTGATGGCGAATGGGCGAATAATCGAGCGGGGCACACACGACGAGCTGCTTCGGCTCGACGGCGAGTATGCCGACCTCTATGAACGCCAGCGCTTGGAAGACGAATTGGACGCAACGGAGTAGGAGAAATGAACGAACCGAAACCAAACCTTGTCGCACAGTATCAGACGCTCGTTGTACTTTGGGCGGCGATTCTGATGTCACAACTGATGCTGCTCCTAGTACTGTTTTTCACTAAGAAAGAGCTGTTCGAGTTTCGGTTTGATCAGCCTATCGGGGGTCAGAGCGGCGCGATGATCCTCGGATTCGCGGTAACGGCCATAACGTGCGTCGGATTCTCATTTGCATTCAAACGCCGCTTCTTCGAGAGGGCAATCGAACAGCAGGAACCCAAGCTAGTGCAGAGCGGACAAATTATAGCCATCGCCTTATGTGAGGCTGCATCGCTGATCGGGATGTCCCTTGCCTTCGCCTTCGACTACCAATATTTCTTCGCCTGGTTCATCCTCGGCATCGCCGGAACACTGCTTCATTTCCCGCGGCAAAGCAACCTGCTTGCAGCCGGCTATAAGCCATAGGTCACTTATGCAAGCTCGCCATCACTTTGCCGATAAATTCGTTGATCTTTCCGTTCTCGATCCAGCGGGCGACGATCACGAGGTCGTTGTCAGGGTCAATGTAGATGATGTTGGTGCCGTTGCCGACGTGAACAAAAGCACCCGCTGGTGCGTTGGCGTAGAGCTTTCGGTCCGTGTTGAGATACCAGTTCATAAAGCCGTAAGTGGGCTCGGGGCCGGTCGGCGTACGGGCCTGGCGTATGAATTCGGCCGAGAGAAGCTGTTGGTTTCCCCACTTGCCATTTCGCGACGTGAGCAAGCCAAATCGAGCCATATCGAGGGCGTTGATGAACATTCCCCCACCCCAATGTCCGCCTCCGCTTACCGATTGAACGATCTGACCGTCGATCACGACGAATGAATTCTCATAACCATACCAACGCCACGTGTTCGAGGCACCGATCTCGTCCATCACATTCTCTCTGAGTACCTGCGGCAAGGGTTTTCGCCATACGTTCAAGGCGGCGAGGGCGAGTACATTGACGCGGACGTCGTTGTATTCGAATGCTATACCGGGTTCTTTCCGGGCTCGGGTGAGCCAAGTCGAGTTGTCGCGATCTGGCCGATCCGCCCATTCCGGTTTACCCCAGAGCGTTCCTTCCCAATCGCTCGTCTGGCGAAGCAAATGTTCCCAAGTGATCTTCTTGTTATGCTCGGTCGCAAAGAGGTCGATGAACGGAGAGCGGCCAAGATTCTCGGGTCCGTCAAATTTCTCGCCGGGTTTGTACGGCGCGATGACGGTTGAGTAATCGGCGGCTTTGTCCTGAAGGCTGCGGATAAGTTTGCGGTCAAACGCGAGGCCGACGGTCGTTGAGAGAAAGCTCTTCGTGACGCTGAACGTCATATCAACGCGACCCGGATCGCCCCATTCGGCAACGATGTAACCGTTACGGATGATCAGACCCGTCGCATCTCCACGATCCTTGAATTGCCCGATAGGCTCGCCATATGGTTCGCGGCCGAAGGTTTGAAAATGCGCGAGCTGCAGATCGCGCGGAGCTTTCGATTCGCTCGCAATAGCAAAGTCGATCGCTTCTTTTAGTTTGGCCGGATCGAGCTTCGATTGCTGCGGCGTGCGGCGCTCCCAAGATCCTGCGGGAGGCGTGTAGTCTCGTTGGGCGACTGCGAATCCGGGGATGAGTACGACGAGGAATAAGATGCTTGCAGATCTTTTCATTGTTTTGATGCGGAGTACAACCACCCGCTACCGCAGGTGGTACTGACATTATCTAGCGGCTCTAATAATATCCGCGAACACGCCCGCGGCGGTTACGTCGGCTCCGGCACCGGCACCCTTTATGACGAGGGGTTGGTCGGCGTAGCGATTGGTGTAGAACAGCACCGCATTGTCCTTGCCGGACAGATTCGCGAAGTTGTGGTCCGGCCCGATCGATTGCAAGCCCACGTTCGCTTTCCCGCCGTCAAGCGACGCAATGTACTTCAGCTTCAAGCCTTGAGCGGTTGCGTCATCGAGCAGTTTACGGAAGTGCGGTTCCTGATTCGTCATCTCTGCGTAGAAATCTTGGACGGTTCCGGCAAGGCATAATTCTGGCAGGAACGCGAGGTTCGAGATGTCGGCCATCTCCATAGCGTATCCGGCTTCGCGGGCGAGTATGAGGATCTTACGTGCGACATCCGTCCCGGAAAGGTCGAGGCGTGGGTCGGGCTCGGTGTAGCCTTCCTCTTGTGCTTGTCGGACGACATCTGAAAAATCTTGGGAGCCGTC
>JAQSDP010000386.1 GCA_029945985.1 bacterium
GATGCCGCCCGCGGTAAAGAATGCTCGCACGCCCGTCGATCTCACCGTCCCGCTCAACTTTGTCTATACCGCGGACACCATCGGCGGCAGCTCCGGTTCGCCCGTCATCAACCGAAACGGCGAGATCGTCGGGCTGAATTTCGACAGCAATATTCAGAAGCTTTCGAACCGGTATTGGTATGTTGAAGAAGAGGAAGGCTCGCGCGCGGTTGCTGTCCATTCGGCCGGTATCATCGAAGCTCTCAAAAGTATCTACAATGCGAACGAGCTTGTCAGCGAGCTCATTGCGAAATAAATGCACTACCACTTGATCGGAATTTGCGGAACGGCGATGGCGTCGCTCGCGGGAATGCTGCAGGCTCGCGGACATAAAGTTACGGGCTCGGACCAGAACGTTTATCCGCCGATGTCAACGCAGCTCGAAGAGCTGGGCATCCAGATAATGACCGGCTATAGAGCCGAGAATACCGACCATCCCCGGGACATCACGGTCGTCGGCAATACGATCATGCGCGGCAATCCTGAGCTTGAAGAAGTAATGAACCGCAAGCTCGTTTACCGCTCACAGGCTGAGGTTGTTCGTGAAGAGTTTATTCGCGGTCACAAGTCACTGGTAGTTGCCGGAACCCATGGTAAAACGACAACCACGAGCATCGCGGCGTGGATATGCGAGGTCGGCGGGCTTGATCCGACGTTTCTCGTTGGCGGAGTCGTGCAGAACTTTGGCCAGAGCTTTCGCGTTACCGATAGTGACTATTTCGTGATCGAAGGCGACGAATATGACACGGCATTCTTCGACAAAAAGCCGAAGTTTATGTCTTATCTGCCGGAGATAGCGATCGTCAACAACATCGAATTTGACCATGCGGACATCTACAAAGACATTGACGCGATCAAGTGGCAGTTCTCGCGGCTGATGAATCTCGTCCCCGGAAACGGCAAGCTGATCTGCGGGGTCGATTCGCCGGTCGTGGTCGAAGTGCTCGATCAGATGAGCGGGAAGCTCCATACGACAGTCGAAACCTTCGGTGTCGGCCCGGATGCAAAATGGCAAGCTCGAGACATCGCTCTTGAAACCGACAAAACACGGTTCAGCGTTTACTGCGAAGATGAACTCTGGGGCGAATTTACGACCCATCTGATCGGCGACTTCAACATCCGCAACTGCCTCGCGGTCATCATCGCCGCCGACGCTTGGGGTATCTCGAAAGAGAAGATGCAGGAAGCGTTCGACACGTTCAAGTCGGTCAAACGTCGGATGGAGGTCCGCGGCGTCGAACGCGGTGTGACAGTCATCGACGACTTCGCCCACCATCCGACCGCCGTTGACGAGACCCTGCGTGCGTTACGCCAGCGATATGCCGATAACCGCCTGATCGCGGTCTTCGAGCCGCGCTCACGTTCTTCGAGATTGTCGATCTTCGAAGACCGTTACAAGGATGCTTTCATGCACGCGGATCACGTTATCATCGCCGGCGTATTCAATCTTGAAGACGCGAAGACCTACGGTGACGTGATGAACGTCCAGCGTCTGGTCGCGAACATAGGCGCAACCGGCAAGCGCGCCGAGACGCTGCCGGACGCCGACGCGATCATCGAAAGTCTGCGGCCGGAACTGAAGGACGGCGATGTAGTAGCGATCATGTCCAACGGTGGATTCGGCGGCATCCACGAAAAACTTCTCGATGTTCTCCGGGGTTAGTGTTACCAAATGGAAGGCACGGCCGATTCGTCGATCTCGATTGACCGGCCGTCCGGCAGAATGTGGACGATGGTGGTGACGCCCTTTGCCTCAGCATCGGCGCCAGCATTCCAACCCGGTGACAGTTCGCTCGCGGAGTTTTGTGAGCCGAGAGCGGTTGAGATTCCGAACACATCATCACCGTCCGCTAATCCGACGCGATCTCAATGATCCGGTCGACGCCGCGTGCGAGATCCGCCGGGTCTGGTTTCGTCTTACCACCCGTCTCCGGCAAATGCTCATACCCGATCCCGTTCTCCGCCAGCAACTCCCTCAAAACGCCACCATTGAACTGCGGCCACCGCGACCTCGCAACACTCCGCACATCGCACAAAAACTCGATCTCATGCTGTCTGACCAGCTTAAGAAAGAAATCGAACGGATGCCGCCCGTGACCAATGGTATAGAGAACGTCCATACCCGAATTTTGCATCAGCAGTTGCGGCGGGGCGAAGCCGGGGTTTGTTATTTCTTGCGAACCCACGTCTTATCCAGATTGACGGCCGAGTCGGGTACCGTAAAGACATGCTCGGGTATCGGCTGGTCGTCGTACCAGGGGCCGCAAACATTCAGGACGGTCATGTTTGCAAGTTCTTGCCAGCCGCGGATGACGTATTTGGCGAGGCCCTTGCGTTTGATCGTGAGAACCCGTCCGACGATCGAGACGGTACCGGTAGTGTTTCCTGCGATCTTCCTCCCGTTCGAGAGGCCGAAGAAATCGTCAGCGAAGCCGCCACTGCTGGTGAACGTCATTTTTTGAGTAAAATGGACCGAATCCGCTCCGGCATACACGCCGGTAGCCCGGTCTACATACCTTGTATTGAATCCCGATGCCTCGCCCCATTCCCCGGCGATGTCTGCAATGGTCAGCTGTGGTAATCCACTGCCGTTTCCATTCTGAAACTGCGGTGCCGGGGCGTCAGCGACGGCCTTGCCAAGGTCGATGCTGTCATTAAATGCGGCCATCTGCGGCAAGTAGGCCTGGTCGTTAAAGACACTCAATATGCTGACTGTTCGCCCGCCCCCGCTAATGACCGTTAAGAGCGCAAACGCCTTACCCGCGTCAGAATCGACGGCAGACCCACCCGCAGTCGCCGTCCAGCCATTCTCGACGGTGGACTCGGTCTTTGGATCGGCGTCCGCTTTCATGTTCTTCAGAACAAGGTTCGCCCACTCGCGCCTGAAATCGGACTCAGGCTTACCTGTTCCCGGCGTCGCGCCGTAGAGCGTGATGATACAAAAGGTACCGGTGTTCGCGTCCACCTTGGAAAAGGCGACGATGTTTTCTTTTGTGGTTTTGTTCCAGTTCGCTGGGGCTGTGAAACCCACCGTTCCCAGTTTTTCGCTTTGGGACAAGGCAGGCTGCGGAATGACTAGGCAAAAAGCTAGCGCAACGAATAAACCTAAAGGATGTATGTTATTCATTTTAAATGGCTTTCATAATTTTCTCCTTTTTGTTTTTTTGATGTTCCCCCTTTCAAATTATCAAATGTGAATATCCACAAGAGGCGATCGTTCGTCAAAATCTCCATCTTAAAGCGTCAAGGTTCAATGGGATAAGCAATAATAGAAGCGTATCTGGGAGATACACCTATTTTATATGTGCCCGACATATGGGTTACAATAACGTCGATTTTGTAAGTTCCAGCGTTCAGAGGGAACATAAAATTGTTAATATTGTAATTTAGCTGGGTGTCGTGTTCCTTAAAGTCAATATACCATTTATCATGTTGTCCTACACCATTTGCCCGAATTAAAAGCCACATACTTGTATATCTTTTACAATCAGTTAACCCAACGCAAGGAAAGTACCAAAAGTCAATTAAACCAGTAAAGGAAACTACTGATTTTTTTGTTAAGACAAGATCAATCTCCATTTCCAACATATTTTTATCACCGTTAGCATTTAGAAATCCCCCTTGAACCGCTGTTTTCTTAGGGTTGGAAAACGCAATTACCGGATTACTAAAGGATTTCCAGGTTGGCGGACTCCCTGCCCCATTGCTCATCAGCACCTGACCACTTTGTCCTGTATTTTCACTAAAAGCGATTGCTCCGTTTGCTTGTACCCTGAACTTTTCTTTGAATGTCCCGGCTTGGTCATAGCCCATAGCAATATCTGCCTGTGGGTTGTCTGAATAGATCTGTAAAAGGTTTCCCTGAACGCCAAAACCAACATCACCTGTTGCGCCGGGGTATAAGGTTATTTTTTTTCCAAGTACAGGTGCAAATCCTAGAGGAGCATTAGGAGTATTTGTTCCAATACCAACATTTCCCAAGTTATTATTTGCGATGTTTGTACCGTTAAGGACCCATAGAGGATTTTGGCTCGCGGGCGGGACGGGCTGCTTCGCCAGATCGGTAGATTTAGGAATGTTCCCGGTAATTTGCGCGTCGATCGGAGTCGCCAGGGGCAGAGTTGGATTCTGTGTCGGCAATTTCGGATTCTGGTCAGGCAGTTTTGTCAAATCGCTTATTCTTAATCCGCTGGAATCGATAACTATATTGTAAGCCGTATCGGGGGACACCGGCTGATTGTTGAGGTTGGCGATACACCATTTGCGAGCCGCTGCTTCATAAGCGATCTTAATTTCCTCTCTGTTAAAGTAGGCACCTCGCGGCGACTGAGTGGCTGAAAATCGAATTTGCGCATTGGGATGACCATCAAGTCCAGGATGATTAATGCAGGGAGTCACACCTTGTTTGGGGATTACATAAACGAATTGCTCGGGGGTTGGGTTCGGATAATACTCGATACTGAAGATCGCCCCCTCGGTGATGGCTACTCCATCCAGATTGATGATGCTCCATCTCTTCGGATCCGTATAATAAACTCCGACCGGATGCGGATTTGAAATTCCGCCCCTCGACACGGGTTTGACAATTATAATAGCGCTTGGATTATCATTCAGCCCCGGAATATCCAGTATCGTACAGGTGGAGTTGCAGTACTTGTTTTTTGAAGTCACCGTATGAGTGAATTGCTGCTGGGCCTGGGCCGTGGACGCCACGAGGAGCATAAGGCTAAAAACTACCGACGCTATTTTGAATAGTTTCATAGATCGACTGTTCCTTTTTTACAGAACGTACGAAAGCCTCGCTGTCGATGCGGATTCGTTCGCTGGTGGCACGTTTGGGAGGGTGGCTCATTGTAGTCCTTTATTTCTAAACAAGCTACCAATTAGCTAAAGCAAATTTATTTAAGCGGGGCAGGCTTCTTAGGGAAATCTATTTCGCCAAACCCCTTATTTCCTGAAGTTCTTTAATTGATTGCGGATTTTCCAACGCAGAAAGGTCGCCTGGATCCTCTCCAAGATATGCTGAGCGAATAACGCGGCGCATTACTTTGGCGTTGCGGGTTTTGGGGAGGTCGGAGATGAAGTGGATCTTTGACGGTGCGAGCGGCTTTCCCATGTCTCTGGCGACGAGGGCTTTTAGCTCGGACTGGAGGGCAAGCATCCTGCTTGCGTCTTCTTCAGTAGCAAGCAAGGATGCTTGCTCTCCAGTCAGCACCACGAAAGCGACCATCGCGGTGCCCTTCACTTCATCCGGCACGCCGATGACCGCGGCTTCGGTGACTAGAGGGTGAGCGACCAATAAACTTTCCACCTCTGCCGGCCCGACGCGTTTGCCGGCGACCTTGAGCGTGTCGTCGCTGCGGCCGAGGATGAACCAGTGGCCGTCTTTGTCGCGCATCGCGAAATCGCCGTGGACCCAAATGTCTTTGAACCGTCGCCAATAGGTATCAAGATAGCGTTCCTTCTCCTGCCAAAATCCGCGGGCCATCCCGATCCACGGCTGCTTGATCACAAGCTCGCCGACCTTGCCGGGACCGACCGAAATGCCGTCCTCATCGAGAATATCCACGTCCATCCCGGGACACGGAGCCGGAAACGAACACGGCTTGATCGGCAGAAGAGGATTGCCCATCAATATCCCGCCCGCGATCTCCGTCCCGCCCGAATAGTTGATGATCGGCAGTTTCGAATCGCCCACCTTCTCAAACAACCACCACCACGGCGCCGGATTCCACGGCTCGCCGGTCGACGCGAAAATGCGAAGAGACGAAAGATCGTGTCTTTTGGAAGGGGACTGGAGCGCAAGCATCCTTGCTTGCCCGTCCTCTCCATTTCCGGAGCTGGCAAGCAGGGACGCTTGCCCTCCAGTCCCTTCGCTCGCCGCTAGCGAACGGATAAGCGTCGGCGAAATGCCTAGCACCTCGACCTTGTGCTTTGCACAGAATTCCCACATTCGATCGGGCGTCGGGTAATCGGGGGCTCCGTCGTAGATGCAGATGGTCGCGCCGTTGATGAGCGCTCCGTAGATCAGCCACGGCCCCATCATCCAGCCGATGTCCGTGTACCACGATATACGCGTACCGCGGCCGACGTCCGTCCCAAACGCCATATCCTGCGCCGCCTTGATCGGAAAACTCGCATGCGTATGCGCGATCCCCTTCGGCTTTCCCGTCGTGCCGGATGTGTAGAGGATAATGAGCGGATCTTCGGCGGAGGTCTCCTCGGCCGGCCACTCGTCGCGTGGCGATTCGTAGGCGGAGTCGACGAGTTCGTGATAGAAAATCGCCTTCTCGTGATCCGCCGCTCTTTCGTCGGGCGTCCACGTGTCTCCAATCATTCTTTCCACCACGATGATTTTCTCCACCGTGGGGCAGTTTGCGACCGCCTCCTGTGCTATCTGAAAAGCGTCGAAGATCTTCCCCCGTCTGCTGAACCCTTCGCACGTGAATAGAGCCTTGGCCTTGACCGCATTTAATCGGGACGAGATCGCTTCGACTCCGTATCCGGAAAAAACGGGAACCGCGATTGCTCCGATCCGATTGATCGCGAGCAGGGCGACTACGGTTTCGACCATCATGGGCAGATGGATCCCGATCGCATCGCCCTGCTCAAATCCAAGCAGTCGCAAGCCCTCCGAAACTTCTTCAACCTCCTGAAGCAACTCGCCGTATGAAAGTTCCTGCGGCTCGTCTCCCTCATTCTCAGCTATCAGAGCTGGCTGATCTATCATCTGGTCGGTCTGCCAGCGGTCGAGGCACATTTCGGTTATGTTCAGCCCGGCAACATCGAGCCAGATCGGCATCTCCGGGCCGTTCGATGCGTCGAGAAGTTTTCCGTACGGCGGGTCGAACTTAATGTCGAGGAATTTCAGAACCTCTTCGGTAAACTTCTCCACATCACGGATCGAGAACGCGTAAAGCTCATCCCAGGTCGAGACGCCGACCTGCTTCATAAATTTAGTAAGCTGGGCGCGTTCGATGATTTCCGGCGTAGGCGTCCACGCGATCGGCTGATCTTCGAGCAGGTTGGCGTCGTGCATTTCGCGAGTATATTACGGAATTGTTTCGTGAGGAAAAGCCTGAAGTGCAACGCCAGGCGGCACCGTAAAAGCGATTCGTCTAAACCTTGCTCGTCTTGTTCGAAAATCATAGAATGACGGGGTTGGGGAGACTGAATCGGGTAGAGGAAGTATGGAACGGACAATGATACCAGCCGGGTTTGACGATCTGGATGTACCCCTAGAGAGGGATGTTTTCTTGCGCACCCTGATCCGCGAGCTTTCTGGCACACTGCAGGACGTTGTGGGGCTCGATGAAGCCGAGGGGTTTGTAAGCGTTGTCGGCCAAAACATGGGGCGGGAGATCAATGATTCTTATAAAGCTGCACTGCATGCCGAGAATCTCGATCGGCACCAAGTTGCAGAAGTCCTTGTCGACCTCAAAAAGCGTATAAAAGGTGATTTTTCCATAGTCGAAGAAAGTGACGACAAGATCGTTTTGCACAATACGGTATGTCCGTTTGCGGAAAAAGTGCTTGATCGCCCGGCAATGTGCATGATGACGTCAAATGTGTTTGGTTCTATTGCGGCTGAAAATCTCGGCTACGCAAAGGTAGTGCTCGCTGAGACCATTGCCGAAGGACATGGCCGATGCGTCGTCTCGGTTCACCTAAAGCCGACCGAGGAATCAGAAGCCTCTATCGGACGTGAATATGTCAAGGGAGGGACGCAGGACTGGAATTGAGCGAAGTCGCTGAGCTAGCGAAGATATTTCCCGAACCAACAATAGTCGTCAGCAGTGACGGCAATGTGTTGTTCGCGAGCGGCCAGTTTTGCAAAGCCATAAGATCTCTTCCGGCTGACATTTCGGTCCGAAATCTGTTTGACCTTGCCATAACGCGTCCCGATAGAGTTCGTCGATACCTTGAGAATTGCGAGCGAAGCCGTCAAATGGTCATCGGCTCACTTGAGTTTTGTGCCAACGCAACTGGCGAGACCAAGAGCTTCCGTTGTGAAGGAGCGGTAATATCGCCTGCCATAGAGCAGAACGGCGTTTCCAAACCTGCAATGATCTTTCTGCGGCTTACGGCGAAAGAAAAAGCTGATCAAAAATTCAGTGTGCTCACAAAAAAGATTTATGAGCTGAACCGCGAAATATTCGAGCGTCGCAACGCTGAACAGGAAAGCCGCCGTTTGTATCGAGAGGCCGCGGAGGCTAGTCGCCTGAAAGATGAATTTCTGGCGGCGGTGTCGCACGAACTCCGGACTCCGCTCAATGCGATCCTTGGTTGGGCTCAGATACTAAGAAAGACAAGTCCCGCTCCTGATACGTTAGAAAAGGCGTTAGAGACAATTGAAAGAAACGCTCGTTCGCAAAATCAGTTGATCGAAGACCTTCTGGACGTGTCGCGGATCGTTACCGGAAAGTTGCGTCTTGATGTGCGTCCGGTCGAAATATCGAGCATAGTTACCTCAGCGGTCGAATCATTACGTCCGGCCGTCGAAAACAAAAATATTAATTTGCAGACCGTGATCGACCCACGAGCGGGAATGGTGTCGGGGGATTCTGAACGTCTGCAGCAAGTGGTCTGGAATCTCCTTGCCAACGCGGTCAAATTCACGCCGAAGGGCGGACGGGTTCAGGTTCGTCTTGAACGCGTGAATTCACATGTCGAGGTGATCGTCAGCGATACCGGTATGGGTATCGACCCTGATTTCCTTCCCTTTGTATTCGATAGATTCCGGCAGTCAGACGGTTCGAAGACCCGCAAATATGGCGGCCTTGGGCTTGGCCTATCGATCGTAAGGCATTTGGTCGAGCTGCATGGCGGGACCGCTCACGTTGCGAGCGATGGACCAGGAAAAGGGTCGACGTTCACAATAAAGCTGACATCGATCGTCTTTGTACAGTCGTCGCCGGCCACAGGTGCTGGCGCTGCCCGTCGTCATCCGACAGCAGAACAAGAAGGCCTAGAGCCTAGAGCTTTCGGTGGGACGTCCGCGCTTTTCGGACTCAACATTTTGCTTGTAGATGACGAATTCGACACGCGCGAAATGATGCAGGCGATGCTCGAATCGTATAATGCCGCCGTGATACCAACCTCAAGTGCCGAAGAGGCGCTCGCAGAGTTGTCAGGCGAAGACTTCGATCTGCTGATCAGCGACATTGAAATGCCTGAAGAGGACGGTTACTCCCTCATTCGCAAGATCCGTGCGCGTGATCCAGGAGTTCCGTCGACTAACATACCGGCGATTGCTCTTACGGCTCATTCTCGCGTCGTCGACCGTTCAACTGCGATCGGGGCGGGATTTGATGCTCACGTAGCCAAGCCGTTCGATCCGGCCGAACTCGTGGCGGTTATCCTGGGACTTCTAAGAAGGACACGGGTCTAGACCCTGTGATAAAAAGTTGATCGTGGAATGTCCAACGTAGTCAAGTGCACGGCGTGACGGGTGATGTCCCCGTTCCGTCTTCATGCTGACAAACTACTTCCGGCTTATCCACGACTTGCCGCCTAACATTGATAGAGGCATATTCGGGAATTCAACTCGGCTAAACATGATTCGAGAAATTTCTGGCCTCCACGATAAACTTCTCAACATTCCGGATAGGAACGCTTAAAGCTCGTTCCATGTCGAGACGAGCCGCTTCATAAGTTTCGTGAGATCGGAGCACTCGGTCACGCCCCGCGTGGCATCCAAGTGATCGGCTGGGTCTTCTAAAAGATTCGTGTCGTTCATAACGCGAAGTCGCCAAGCCGCTGAGACTGCCAAAGAAATGCGTTTGCGGCTTTGCCTCTTCGCGACTTTGCGTTAAAAATTATCGTAATGTCCATCCCGTTACCCTCAAACCTCTTCGCCGGTAAGACCGCAATTGTCACCGGAGCCTCGCGCGGTGTCGGTCGTGCGACGGCGCTTCGGCTCGCCGAGGGCGGGTCGAACGTCGTAGTTAACTATCTATCGAACATTGGTGAGGCGGCCGAGACGGTGCGCAGGTGTCAGGAGAAAGGCGTGCGGGCGATCGCCGTGCAAGGAGATGTGTCCGAGTTTGCGGCGGCACACGAGATCGCGAAGCAAACGGTAGCAGAATTTGGTCAGATCGATCTGCTTGTCTGTAACGCCGGTGTCTGGGAGGGTGCCGCGATCGAGGATATGACCGAAGAGGTCTGGAACAAGGTCATCAATACGAATCTCAAATCCGCCTGGGCGATGACGAAGGCCTGCGTCCCCGCGATGAAGCGTCGCGAATCAGCCGCTATCGTGATGGTCTCATCGACTTCCGGGCAACGCGGCGAAGCGAATTACTCCAATTACTCCGCGTCGAAGGGCGGCATGATCTCCTTCACAAAAGCCTTAGCGACCGAGCTCTGTCCGAAGATCCGCGTAAACTCCGTCGCCCCGGGTTGGATAGAAACCGCGATGGTGCGCCCGGCGTTCGACGATCCCGAATACTATCAGTCCGTAGTCCGTTCGATCCCGCTTCAGAGAGTCGCCACCACCGATGATGTTGCTCTCGCCATCTGCTTCTTGCTCTCGGATTGGTCGCGACATACTACAGGCGAGATAATGAATATCAACGGAGGTTCGGTTCTTTGCGGCTAACGGGAAATTGTGATCCGGGGCACATTTTTAGCGGCTCTAATGTGATATGCCGATTGTAGTAGCTGGCGCATATGAACATAAACAGCCTCGCCGATTTCCAAAGCCACTTTGCAGCGACTCCGGTCAGCACCTCGTACGTGGAGAATCTGATCGGCAATACGCCGCTGCTTGCGATCCATTGTCATTTCAAAGGCGACCGCCGAACGGTATTCGCTAAGGCCGAACACCTGAACCTCTCGGGCAGCATCAAGGACCGAATGGCGTTTCACATACTGAAAACAGCCTATCGCGACGGCCAGATACGAAAGGGAGACACGATCGCCGAAGCCACCAGCGGCAACACCGGTATTTCATTCGCTGCCCTTGGTCACGCGTTCGGCAATCCGGTACACGTTTTCATGCCCGACTGGATGAGCCAGGAACGCATCTCTCTGATGAAGAGCTACGGCGCGGCCGTAACTCTCGTATCGCGCGACGAGGGTGGCTTTCTCGGCAGCATTGAGATGGCCGACGCTTTCAGATACGAACACGGCCGGGTTTTCCTCCCTCATCAGTTTTCTAATCTCGCCAATGCTGAAGCTCATTACCAAACCACCGCGCCTGAGATTTGCGAACAGCTCAACAAGGTCGGATTTGAACCGGACGCATTTGTGGCGGGCGTAGGAACGGGGGGAACCATCATGGGCGTCGCATGCTACCTCCGCGAAAGTAATCCGGACATTAAGGTCTATCCGCTGGAACCCGCCGAGTCACCGACTCTTTCGACGGGCTACAAGATCGGGAGCCATCGAATACAGGGAATCTCCGACGAGTTCATTCCCGCTATCTGTGACCTGGACAGACTTGACGAAGTGATCTCAGTTTCGGACGGTGACTCCATCCTGATGGCTCAAAAGCTTGCGGCGGAGCTCGGATTAGCGGTCGGCATTTCATCGGGTGCCAATTTCCTCGGCGCCTTGATCGCGATCGAAAAAATGGGCAAAGAAGCTATTGTCGCTACCGTCTTCGCCGACGACAACAAGAAATATCTGAGCACTGACCTTGTTCGAGCTGAGCCCATGAAACCCGAATACCTTTCCCCAGACGTGCGGCTTTTCGGATACCAGACGATAGGTGCTGGCATACCTGAAGCGAGTCCGGCAAAGAGCTTGCCCGCCCATTAACAAAACTTGACAATGCCATAAGAAACGGTTGAACTCTTACTAATTTTGAGCGATAGTCTGACTCCAACCGTAATGAAATTTGGCGGGACATCCGTGGGGGATGTAGCCGCATTCGAGCGCGTTTATCACGTTGTTTCTTCGCAGATGGAGAAGCGTCTGGTCGTCGTGGTGTCCGCGATGACCAAGGTCACGGATGCGCTCCTCGCGGCGTTCGACATGGCGAAGAAGGGCGATTTTGCCGAGGCGATCACGTCGCTCCAACCGCATTTCGAACGCCATGTCGTGGTCGCCAATCACTTCATTCCCGAAGGCTCACCGAACCTCTTCGACGTGGAACTCCAGTTTGTCCGAAACGAACTTTCCGACCTGCTGATGCGGGCCGCCCGCAGGTCGCTGCCGCTTTCGATGCTTAAGGACGCCATCGTCAGCTACGGTGAGCAGCTTTCCTCGCGGCTGCTAGCCGAGGTGCTGAAAGCCAAGGGAATGAGCGCGCGCCAGTTCGATTCGCGTCGCTTGATAATGACGGACGACGAATTCGGAGCCGCTCAGCCGATCATCGACGAAACTAACGAGATCGTTCGGCTCGAACTTGAACCTTCGATCAGAGCAGGAGAAGTACCGGTGATGGGCGGATTCATAGCAGGGAACCGCGCAGGCGAGACCACCACACTCGGCCGAGGCGGATCAGACTATTCAGCAGCGATCGTCGCAGCCGCGCTAAACGCGAGTGAGCTTCAGATCTGGACTGACGTTTCCGGCGTGATGACGTGCGATCCGCGGATCTCGTCCAACGCTCGCACGATTCCGGTACTCTCGTACGAAGAGGCAGCAGAGCTTGCCTATTTCGGAGCGAAGGTCCTGCATCCTAAAACCATCAAGCCCGCGGTCGATAACGCCATCCCGGTGCGCGTCTGCAGTACGTTCCAGCCCGACCGGATCGGCACGATGATTCTCGCCGAATCTGGCCATGCTCCGAACACGATCAAATCCATCGCCAGCAAGAAGAACATCACGATACTTCGCATCAACTCGGCGCGAATGCTCGGCGCATACGGTTTCATGAGCGCGGTCTTCCAGGTCTTCGACCGCCACCGCACGGTCATCGACGTCATTTCGACATCCGAAGTTTCAGTCGCCCTGACGCTCGACCACGCCGACGGTATCGACAAACTGGTTGAAGACCTGCGTCGTCTCGGCGATGTCGAGGTTGAGTCCGGCTACGCCGTCATCTGCGTCGTCGGCGATGGCCTCCGCGCCTCCACCGGCCTCGCATCCAAGATCTTCTCGACTATCGAAGACGTCCATGTCGCTCTTGTTTCGCACGGGGCATCGGCAGTTAACCTAACTTTTGTCGTACGGGAATCAGACGCATCCACCGTGATAAAGAAACTCCATGAAGAGTTTTTCTAGGATCGGTACAAGAACCGCGTGTGCCATAATCGGTCATAAATCAGCATCGAGGAGGGGAAATGGAAGTTGAGGTAACAGACGATGTAAAGAGAGAAATGGAAACTGAACGGGCACAGATAGTACATCAATTGGACGACTGGCTCGAGATCCCAATGTTGGTGCTGAGTATAATTTGGCTCGCACTCTTCGTTATTGAGATGACGCGTGGCGTCAGCCCGTTCCTCGAAACTATCAGCAACGTGATCTGGATCATTTTCGGCATCGACTTTGCCGTCAAACTCCTCTTTTCGCCGAACAGGCTTGAATACCTAAAGAGTAATTGGCTGACACTCCTCGCACTTGCACTGCCGGCTCTCCGGATCTTCCGTGCGTTCCGAGCCCTTCGTCTATTGAGAGCCGCGAGAGCGGCACGGGGCTTAAGACTCGTGAGACTTCTCACGTCCATCAATCGGGGAATGAGATCTCTCGGGGCGACCTTCAGCCGTCGGGGTTTTGGATACGTGCTGATGCTCACCCTTATAATTATCTTTGCCGGCGCGGCGGGTATGTATAGTTTCGAGAAAGGTGTCGCGGGAGGCTTTGTGAACTATGCCGATTCTCTTTGGTGGACTGCGATGATCATTACATCCATCGGATCGGACTATTTCCCCGAAACGGCTGAAGGCAGGATGCTGTGTCTTCTGCTCTCGATATACGGTTTTGCTGTGTTTGGTTATGTGACTGCAACGCTGGCCACCTTCTTCGTTCAACGGGATTCCGAAACGGCAGCCGAACGCGGCGAACCGTGCATCTCAGATCTGCACAATGACCTGACAGACCTCAAGGCCCGCATCGATCTTCTAGGCGAAAGACTCGCTCGTTCATAAACATGGAACTCTTTAGCCTCACGAAAGCACTTATGTCCGTTCCGTCCACTTCGGGCGAGGAAGAAGCAGTTGGATTCTGGCTGCGAGATCATCTGCAATCGCTTGGATGGACGGTCGAACTCCAGCCGGTGAGCGACAATCAGAGCAATGTCATTGCGACGCTGAACGACACGCCGCGCCTGTGGCTTTCGACTCACATGGATACCGTGCCGCCGTACATTCCGCCGACCGAGGACGACGAGAAGATCTACGGACGCGGGGCGTGCGACGCGAAGGGGATCATCGCGGCTCAGATCACGGCGGCTGAGCAGTTGCGGAAACAGGGCGTGACCGATATCGGGCTGCTTTACACAGTCGAGGAAGAGCGTGCGAGTACCGGAGCGAAAGCGGTGAATCTTCATCCGCTCGCGGCAAAGTGCGAGTACATGATCAACGGCGAGCCGACCGACAACGACCTCGCGATCGGTTCGAAGGGTTCGTTCCGTCTGAAGATCAAAACGAAAGGGAAGGCGGCACATTCCGCGTACCCCGAGATGGGCGATTCGGCGATCCTGACGCTGCTCGACATACTAGACGACATTCGCCAGACAAAGTTTCCACACGACGATTTCTTCGGCGACACGACCGTCAACATAGGCGTCATCGAAGGCGGCGTCGCCCTAAACGTCATCCCGCCGTCAGCTGAAGCGAGCCTCTTGATCCGCCTTACGACTGGACGCGAGCCCGTCGAGACGGCTCTGCAGAACGTCATTCGAGACCGCGGCGAGATAGAAGTTCTTTCGTGCAGCGAACCCGTGAAACTTCTCGAGGTTGCCGGCTTCAAACAAAAGGTCGTCCGCTTCACCACCGACATCCCACACCTCCCCAATTGGGGCAAACCGCTCCTCCTCGGCCCAGGCTCGATCCTAGTAGCACATACGAAGAATGAGTTTGTGTTGAAGAAAGATCTGCATGATGCGGTCAGCTTATATCTGAACCTCGTCAAGAAATTGTTGAACGATGAGTCGGCCGGGAACGCAGAGAGAAAAACTTAGTTCAAGTCTCTGCGTCCTTGGCGGTCTTGCGTTAACATCGCCGTATATGAGGATCGCGCTAATCGGTTACGGAAGAATGGGGCACGCTGTGAGGGACCTTGCGGAAGCCCGCGGACACGATGTGCCGGTGATCGTCGGAGAGGCACATCAGCACATGGCCGCCGAAATGTTCCCAGAGACACTGCGAATGGCGGACGTCGCGATTGACTTTTCATCCGCAGAGGCAGTTTGTCGGAATGTTGAGGCATGCATGCTCGCGGAAATCCCAATTGTTGTCGGCACGACGGGTTGGAGCGACGAGATGTCGGATATTACGGCGATCGTACAGAAATCCGGCGGGGCGATGATCTTTGGAGCCAATTTCTCTATCGGTGTGAACCTTTTTTACAAGGTTGCCGAGTACGCGGCCGAGCTTTTCGCGAGGTTCCCCGACTACGAAGCTTTCATCGAAGAACAGCACCATTCACGGAAGAGGGACGCACCGAGCGGCACCGCTCTAAAGCTGAAAGAGGTAGTTGAAAAGCACGTCACTATCGGCGACATCGCCGCGACTCGAGCCGGAAACATTCCCGGAACGCACCGACTTGGCTTCGACTCCGCCGCCGACCAGATCTTACTGGAACACACCGCACGCTCCCGAGACGGATTTGCGTTAGGGGCGATCAAGGCCGCCGAGTGGATCGTGGCTAAGAAGGGATTCTACGAGTTCGCGGACGTGTTGGATAGTATCTCGAAGTGATCGCATCGCTGAAAAAATTGGAGCCGCGAACGATGTTCTTCATCGACGGTGCGGGAGCTTTTGCCAGCATCATCTTGCTCGCCATCGTTCTCCCCTCGCTCGAATCCGCCATCGGAATGCCGTATCGGGTTCTGTATCTTCTGGCAGCATTTGCCGCTCCGCTATTTCTCTTCTCAACATTTTGCTATTTGTTCTTCCCCGAGCGTTGGAAAGCCTTTCTTATAACGGTTGCAGTCGGAAACCTCTTCTACTGCTCCATCAGCATCGCGGCGATCTTCTGGTTCAAAGGCGATCTGACCGTCCTTGGAATGATCTATTTCGTCGCAGAAGTAATTGTCATCGCTGCGCTCGGAGCTATCGAGATACTGTATTCGATCCGACGTTAGGCCGATCGAACCAAGCTAATTGCAATTGGAACCGTAGGATGGAGTCTCCCAACGTATTTTTGTAACTTATACGCCGATAAGAATATACTGACGATTCTTGAACTATGACCAGCAGAGTTGATTGGATGCGCGGGTGTGCGACCGCATTGGTAACGCCGTTTCATAAGGACGGTTCGATAGACGATGCATGCTTTACGAAGCTCGTTTCACGGCAGATCAAGGGCGGGGTGAGTCTGCTTGTGCCATGCGGGACTACCGGCGAAAGCGTGACGATGAGCGAAGAAGAACGGCTTCACGTGATCACGTCGACAGTCGTGGGCGCGAAAGGAACAAACGCGAAAGTGATCGCCGGCACCGGCAGCAACAACACCGCCGCGACCATCGACTTCACCCGCAAAGCCCGCGAAGCAGGTGCTGACGCCGCACTCGTCGTCGCACCTTATTACAATAAGCCGACCCAGGAAGGAATGTTCGCCCACTTTTCGGAGATCGCGAGAAGCGTAAAAGGTTTCCCGATCATGCTCTACAATGTCCCGTCGCGAACATCGTCGAACATCTCGGGCGCGACCACACTTAAACTAGCCGCCGCGCACGAGAACATCGTCGCGACCAAAGAAGCATCGGGCGACTATTCACAGGTGATGCACATAATTGCGAACCGTCCAAAGAATTTCAGGGTGTTCTCGGGTGATGACGCTTCAGCTCTTCCACTTATCTCGCTCGGGGCTGACGGGCTCGTGTCGGTCATAGCCAACGAAATGCCGAAGGAGACCTCGAAAATGGTCGAGCATGCGCTCAACGGATCATTCCATTTCGCGCGCCGAATTCATTACAAGATCCTCCAGCTGATGGAAGCCAATTTCATCGAATCGTCACCTGCTCCGTGCAAATTCGTGATGAAGGAAATGGGCCTTCTCGAAGAGAACCTTCGCTTGCCCCTCGTGCCGGTTACAGTGGAGACGCGAACGAAACTGAAAGGAGTGATGAAGGACGCCGGCCTCGACTAACTTTTCACTTCTAACTTATTCCAAAAATTGATAGATCGAGTTTAGAATGATCCAGCTATGCAAATTGATGACCTGAAAGATGTGGGCGGCACACCGGGCGGGCTCTGGGAATTTCTTCTGGGTCTCGCTATGGCCGTCGCCGGCGGTTATATGCTCATTAGCCGCGTCACCGTTACGAGCGGATTTTGGAACTGGGGCGGCTATAACACGTTTGGCCTCTCGCTCGTGCCGTTGATCTTCGGTGTCGGGATCGTGTTCTTCAACGGTAAGTCGTTGATCGGATGGCTGCTGGTTTTCATTGGTTCCGTGATCATCCTCGCGGGAATCATTATGAATCTTCAGATGTACTTTCAGCCGACGAGCCTTTTCAACACGATCGTCATGCTCGTGCTTCTTGCCGGCGGCATCGGCTTGGTTGCAAAGTCAGTCAGGGCACACGGATAAATTCCCTATGAAACACATTCTCTCGCTGCTCGTCCTACTAAGCCTTTCGGCCTGGGCATTCGCCCAGTCAAAGCCGCGCGCCCGAGATCTTGGTGTCCCGTTCGATGGATCGCCCGGTGCGAACAACGCGATCACCGATGTGAAAGGCGTGGAGGTCGGGTATACCACATTGAAGTCCGGCACCGGTGACAAGGCGATCCGCACCGGAGTGACCGCGATTCTTCCGCAGGGTAAAAGTTTCGCGGGCCGTCTCTTCGCCGCATGGCACACGCTTAACGGCAACGGTGAGATGACAGGCACCACATGGATCGAAGAGTCCGGTGGCCTCGGATCGCCCATTCTGATCACGAACACGCACAGCGTTGGAATCGTGCGTGATGCGGTGATCGAATGGGGTGCGAAAAAGTTTCCGGGCGAAGGCTACTCCGGAGATTTCTCTTTGCCCGTCGTCGCCGAAACCTGGGACGGATTTCTCAACGACATCAACGGCTTCCACGTCAAGAAAGAACACGTGTTCGCCGCTCTCGATTCTGCAAAAACGGGAACGATCGCCGAGGGTAACGTCGGCGGTGGTACGGGAATGGTCGCTCACGGATTCAAGGCAGGAACAGGTACGGCATCTCGGGTGCTTGACGCTAGGTTCGGCGGATATACGATCGGCGTTCTGGTTCAGGCAAATTACGGATCTCGCCAGCTATTCACCGTCGCCGGTGTTCCGATCGGGCGCGAGATCACGGACCTCCAGATGAAGATAGCCCAGCCCGGACTATCTATGCTCAAGAAGACCGAAGAGGGAGCCGGCTCGATCATCGTCGTACTCGCGACCGACGCACCCTTGTTACCCCATCAGCTCAAGCGCATCGCTCATCGGATCGGCTTGGGAGTCGGCAAGGTTGGTGGGCGTGGTGAGAATTCTTCGGGCGATATCTTTATCGCGTTCTCAACCGCGAACGCCGCGGAGATCGGAAAGAATGAAGGCATCGCGAAGATAGATATGCTTCCGAATGATCAGATCAATATGCTCTTCTGGGCAACTGCGCAAGCGACCGAGGAAGCGATCATAAACGCCCTCGTGGCCGCCGAAACGACGACCGGCTACAAAGGCAACACCGTCTTCGCCCTCCCGCACGACCGACTGCAGGAAGTGTTGAAGAAGTACAATAGGCTGGCAGCGGCAACGAAGTAGGATTTTCATTTGTATTTCTCGGACGCTTTCGAACGGACTCACAACTGAAAGTGAACAGCTTTAAGCTCATTTTACTGACTATTCTGATGCTACTAGTTGGGTTGGCGTGTGACTCTCCGCCCTGGTCTAGGTTCGTTGTTGCAATTCAACTTCATCAGATATCGTAGTTGGTTTTACACACCGCATCCGACTATGGCGTCTCCGTATCTTTACACTTTGGAAGAATGGAACGAAAAGCAGCATTTCACATCAGGGACGCCAATAGAAAAGTTCAAGGTAGACACAGAGGGTGGATGGATCGAAACTACTGTTTCGCCCGGTGGGGCGCTAGAAATTGATCGGGCACGTTACCCGGAGGTTGAAGAAGATGTAGATGGGAATTTTCTGGTTGACCAGTTGGATGTTCGAGGGGAGAAGGTCGACGTATCATGGTCTGGCCGAAAGGAAATCTTTAGCCTATTTCAAAAGGAATGGATCGGTGCCTATCGGTTCATCTCTCGGACCTCGCCGTTATATGTTTTGTACGTAAAATAATGAGTTCACTTCAAGAACAGATAGAGGCGTTATTTACAAAGTCGGAATTCACCTCCGCCGATCGCGAGATCTACGAAGAGTTCAAAACCGCGCTACGTCGCGGCGAGATCCGGTCGGCGGAGAAGCATGCCGATGGAAATTGGCACGCGAACCCTTGGGTGAAGCAGGGAATTCTGCTCGGATTTCGGATGGGCAGGATGGTCGAGATGTCGCAGCCCACAGAGACGCTTCAATTCTTTGACAAGGACACGTTTCCGCTAAGGCCGATGACGCTCGCAGACGGCGTGCGGATCGTGATGGGCGGCTCGGCGATTCGCGACGGCAGTTACGTGGCCCCCGGGGTAGTCGTGGTCCCGCCAGCTTACATCAATGTCGGAGCATACGTCGATGAAGGCACGATGGTCGATTCTCACGCACTTGTAGGCAGTTGCGCTCAAATCGGCAAACGCGTACATCTTTCCGCCGCATCTCAAATTGGAGGCGTGCTCGAACCCGTCGGGGCCGTGCCCGTTGTCATCGAAGATGACGTGATGGTCGGCGGCAATACAGGCGTCTACGAAGGTACGATCGTTCGCGAGCGAGCCGTGCTCGGAACCGGCGTGATCCTTACTCGCTCAACACCGGTGTTTGACCTCCCCAACGAGCGAGTTATCAAAGCCGACGGCGACAAACCCCTCGAGATCCCGGTTGGAGCTGTAGTTGTACAAGGATCACGAGCTGTTGCTAACGAGTTCGGAAAGTCGAACGGCCTTTCGATATATTGTCCGATAATCGTCAAATACCGCGATGAAAAAACCGACGCATCGACTAAACTAGAAGACTATCTAAGATAGAAAACTCACAGGAGCCTGACCACTAAATGATTCGTGTACTCATAACCATTTCATTCGTACTTTTGGCATTCGCCTCTAACCTTATCGCTCAACAGCAGCCGAAGCCCGCGCCGACACTTCCTCCGGGAATGACCGGCTCGGACCCATCTGATCCGAGATCGAATCTGTCAGCGGGATTGTTCGATGCAGGCGAAGTCGCATTCGGTATGAAGCATCTGACGCTCTACAAGAAGTTGGACACCTTCAAGATCGGATCCAATCTCGAAGACCCGAGAGTTCAAAAGTCGCTCGTTCAGTTCGGCATCCCTGACGTCACCAAGATCCCGAAGGAACAGCTTCCATTCCTTAAGGAGTTTCTCGAAGCCGGATTCGACAATACCGACCTTGCATTTCAAGGGAACTACCTATTCCAGGGCAACTACCACGGCATCGGTATCTTCGACATCACCCAGCCGTCGAGTCCACAGTTGGTAACGGCTCTGCTTTGTCCCGGCGGTCAGGGAGACGTTTCAGTCTATAAGAATCTGATGTTCATGTCTGTGGAAGGAGCCAACGGACGAGTCGATTGCGGAGATCAGGGATTCCCGCGGAATCCGGCTGGTCAACGCGGGCTTCCGGTCGCACAAAAAGACCGCTTTCGCGGCGTCCGCATTTTTGATATTTCCGACATCCGCTCTCCGAAGCAGGTAGCGACCGTTCAGACCTGCCGCGGATCGCACACGCATACGCTTGTAGAAGATCCTAAAGACAAAGCTAACCTCTATGTATATGTTTCGGGAACATCTTTCGTCCGACAGCCCGATGAACTGCCAGGATGCTCGGGAGCTTTGCCCGATAAAGATCCAAACACGGCCCTCTTTCGCATTGAGGTCATAAAGGTACCCGTTGCGGCTCCGCAGGATGCAAAGGTGGTCAATTCTCCGCGGATCTTCGGAGACGAAACCGGCAAGATCAACGCTCTCACCGACGGCGGCTCTCACGATAATCCGGACGGCCGTCCGCAAGAGACCAATCAGTGCCACGACATCACCGTATACTCCGAACTCGGACTTGCCGCCGGAGCGTGCGCCGGAAACGGCATTCTGCTGGACATCAGGGATCCGGTCAATCCGAAACGGGTCGAGGCAGTGAATGACAAAAACTACGCCTACTGGCATTCAGCGTCGTTCTCGAACGATGGCAGCAAGGTGATCTATACCGACGAATGGGGTGGTGGTGGCGGTCCGAAGTGTCGCACGACCGACCCGAACATCTGGGGAGCGAATGCGATCTTCAACCGCAATGGAAACGACCTTCAGTTCGCTGCTTACTACAAGTTGCCTGCAGCCCAGACTGACCAGGAAAACTGCGTAGCGCACAACGGCTCGCTCGTTCCCGTTCCCGGCCGAGACATAAAGGTCCAATCGTGGTACCAGGGCGGAATTTCGGTGATGGATTTCACCGATCCTGCTAAGCCCATTGAGATCGCATATTTCGACCGCGGTCCGATCAACAAAGACCGGCTGATCACCGGAGGCACCTGGTCGGCGTACTGGTACAACGGATTCGTCTATTCGTCCGAGATCGCCCGCGGCCTGGACGTTCTCGAACTCACGCCTTCGAAGTTTCTCACCCAGAACGAGATCGACGCTGCAAAGGCAGTTCGTTTCGATGTTCTCAACGTGCAGAGTCAGAAGCGTATCGTCTGGCCGCGAAGCATGGCAGTAGCGAAGGCGTACGTAGACCAACTTGAGCGGTCGCAAGCACTCTCTGCTGATCAGGTGTCGGCTCTTCGTGCCGCGATCGACAAAGGCGACAATGGCAGCTTGAAGAAGCAGGCGAAAACGTTGAAGGCAGCCGCGACGAAGAACGCCAACGATCTTCATCGTTTGAAGGAGCTCTCGGCTATTCTTGAGAAGCCGGCTAAGAACTCGAAAGCAGAATGAACGATCAGCGTCCGAACGAGAATTGGCTTGACGGGAAAGCTCGTCAAGCCATGATCGATAATGGCTTCGAGCCCGAGTTCTCCGACGACATGGACGAGCAGCTCGCGTCCATAGCCCGGCGCGATCTGCTCGCGGAGGCGACGGATGCAAAAGATCTCCGCGGACTCCAGTGGTCGTCGATCGACAACAAAACCTCGCGAGATCTCGACCAGGTCGAGTGGGCCGAGCAGCACGATAATGGCGACATACGAGTGCTGGTCGGCATCGCCGATGTGGATGCCGCGGTAGAAAAAGACTCGCCCATCGACAGACGAGCCGCCCGCAATACCGTCAGTGTATACACCGAGAGCGAAGTTTTCCCAATGCTTCCCGAACAGCTCTCGACCGATCTCACATCGCTCAACGCAAACGAAGATCGGCTCGCCGTCGTCGCTGACATGATCGTCAAGGAGAATGGTGACGTGCCGAAGAGCGTTTTTTACCGAGCGATCGTCCGCAATTCCGTAAAGCTTGATTATCCGACTGTCGGCGAATGGTTCGATGATGGGGGTCCGATCCCGGCAGCGATCAGCAACAAACCCGAACTCATCGCGCAGCTTGAGCTTCAGCGAAAAGCGGCCGAACGCCTCCATGAATATCGACAGGAAAAAGGGGCACTCGAATTCGAGTCCATCGAATCGGAGGCGGTGGTCGAAGACGGCGACGTAAAGGAGATCCGCTCTGTACAGCCCAATTCGGCCAAGCGGCTGATAGAAAATTTCATGGTCGCTTCGAACGTTGAGATGGCGGAGTTCCTGGAATCCAGCGGCGTCGCTTCCATCCGCCGTGTCGTGCACATACCCCGCCGATGGGACGGGATCGTTCAGATCGCCGCGGAATACGGCGACCGCCTTCCCGCCGAGCCCGACCAGCCTGCGCTCGCGGCATTCCTCGAAAAACGGAGAAATGCGGACCCTGAGCGTTTCCCCGATCTGTCGCTCTCGATCATCAAACTCATCGGCAGTGGACAGTATCTCGTCGAGCATCCCGGCCAGGACGCCGGCGGACACTTCGGCCTCGGCGTGCGTGATTACGCCCACTCCACCGCGCCCAATCGGCGCTTCCCGGATCTCGTGGTTCAGCGGCTCGTCAAATCACTCATCGCGGGCGAGTCCCAGCCCTATCCGCCCGAAGAACTAGACCGCATCGCGGAACGCTGCAATGATCGTGAAAAAGCCTCGCGGAAAGTCGAGCGCAAGATGCGTAAGATAGTCGCGGCTGCGGTAATGAAAAAGAGAGTGGGCGAACGCTTCGATGCGATCGTCACAGGTGTGAACGAGCACGGAACGTTCGCCCGCATCCTCCGTCCGCCGGTAGACGGGAGGATAGTTAAAGGAGAGCGTGGGCTAGGTGTCGGTGAAAAGATCGACGTCGAGCTTCTTTCCGCCAACACTTCCAACGGCTTTATCGATTTCAGCGTCCACTGAAGTTTGTTCTTCCGCTCAGACAGCTGGTCAACCCGCAATCGTGGACTGTTTCGTCCGAGCCCTTACAAAACCAAATATGGTCAGCAGAAGTCCGACGAATGCCAGGAACCCGCCGATAACGCCCGGCACGATTCCCATAATCAGCTGTTTGTTCATGAACGATCTGCGGCTGTCGCAATCGTCCTGCGTCGTTAGGCCGATCGTCGACCGCTTGAAGCAATCGTTGTCGCCTCGGCACAGAGTGCGAGCGGACCTGATCGCTGCCTCGTCACGGGCGACCTGTGAACAGGCCGCAGAGGCGTAATCATCCGTCAACGTCACAATGCAGACCACAATACCGATCAGCAGGACCACCGATCCGATCAGAAACAGAATTATTCCCGCAATTTTCATCTTTTGCTCCTATCTCCACGAATATCCGCGGGCTTGAGAAGAATCATTTAACAGCGGCACAGTCGATGTAGGTCCGGTCGCCCATCGTATTTAAATACGCCTGGCCGTAGGTCCCGGCACCGGAGTAATCTTCCCTGATCGAATGCGAGCCGTAGTAGCACATGCCATCTTTGTTGTCTTTGTATATCGCCCAAACATGCGGGGCGTATCGATAGCTCGGCAGGCCGATATTGTCTTTCTGAATATTCCAGATCGGGAGCGGGTAAGAATCCCACGCGAATCTGCCCAGGTAGGCGCGGCCCCATTGACTTGCGTAGTTGTTGAGCATCGCGGTGATCCGGGCGGCGGATAACTTCGGATCCGCGGGAGCTTTTGTCTTTCCCCACGTGTCCGGCAATGACTTGCGGGTATCTCGTTTGTTTCTTGCCGTTTCCGCGTTCTCGGAAGCCTTTTTCTGATTGGCGTTCATGGCATTCCAGTCGCTTGCAGCATATTGGAACGTGAACTGGCCAGCGGTGTATGGCAGGGGATCGCTGTCAAACTTTATCTCTCCATAATCGTCAAAATTGGGCTGGAATAGGACCACCCTTATCGGATAACTGCCGTTATGGGGAAATGTCGACCGAACAGTGTGCTCACTGACCAGGCTAGCGTTGAATTTGTAGTTCCACAATTCGTCAACGACGGCGAGGACGGTGTTGACATTGTTCGGGTCCGGGAGCACATCGAAGTTCAAAAAGTTCTTACTCACGTCGTCCTTACTGAGATAAAGGGGATTGCCTGTATTGGGTCCGATCCCTAATTCCTCGTCGCCGATGAAGACCTTATATCTAACGTAGTAATAATCGCGTTTTGGCATCTTGCCCAAGCCGAACGCCTCGCTGATCGATTGATTCAACTCGAGCCTACCGTAGATAAACTCTTGCGATGTGAAGGTCGATTTAGCACCAGCACTGCTGGTGGAGAAAGGTGTCGTTGAGAAATATACCTTTGCTCCGGAGATTATCGCGCCGCCGCGAATCTCCGACGCACGTGCCGACACAGTGTTTGCTGATGAAGATGGTGACGACGGTGAGGGCGTAGCATCCTCGGACTGCGGGGTCTGCGGCTTTTCCTTGATCATTTTTGGGATCTTCGGGATCTTGATCGTGAACTGGGCCGACGACGACGCACCGGTCATCGCTATGACGATCATAAAGAGTCCGATCTGTGCGAATGGTGAGAATGTGTTTTTCATGTTTCCTCCGAGTCTAGATGTTGCGCGATGGCGAACTAGCATGGCGCAGCCGTCTCGTTTCTGTCCACCCGTATAAGACCGATCGGCGGAAACATTTCACAAAATAAAAAAGCGTCCGGAATTCCGAACGCCTAAAAATTCTACTCACGATAGCCTATCGTTTCCCATCGAGATTCGCCCATTCGCCCGACTGAATAAAACTCGCCCAGTAGTAGGGATGCCGGCGAGCCGGATTCTTGAGCATCGCAAGTTGGACCTGTCTCAACGCCTCTCCTCGGCCCATCCCATTTTTGAGGTTTTTGTAATAGCCCACCATCAGCTCTTTCGTGACTCGGTCGCTCACAGGCCATAGGCTCATCACAAGCGACTCGGCACCGGCTATCGAGAAAGAGCGTCGTAGGCCGTATACACCTTCGCGGTTTCTTATCTCACCCAGACCGGTATCACACGCCGAGAGTACGACGAGTTTCGTTCCCCAGAGGTTAAGCCCGGACGCCTCGAGCGCGGTCAAGATGCCATCGTCCATCGCCCCGGTTTTGA